>JAZLDP010000095.1:0-37363 GCA_045614835.1 Clostridia bacterium
ATATTATATTTTTGACTAAATTTTTTCATAAAATAAGATTTATTTTAAACATTCGCTAACAGTTGTAACTCTTAAATTATTCATTTTATAATATTCTAAAATCAATGGTAAAACCTTAAGTGTACATTCAGTAGGATGTGCAAGTATTAAGTCTCCACCAACTACATTAGTTGTTGCCCTTGAATATATTAAATTAGCATCTTTATCACGCCAATCTATAGTGTCCTTTGACCACATAATTGTAGTATATCCTAGGTTCATAGCGGATTCAACTGTTGCCTTATTAAAACTGCCACTGGGAGGAGCAAATAAATTCATATTAACATTTGCAATTGACTTAACCAAATCGTGATTAACCTTAATTTCATCATAATTTTGGTCATAACTTAGTTTCTCTTGGTCTTTATGAAAGTACCCGTGATTACCTATTTCGTGTCCATATGATATAATTTTTTGCAACATTTCAGGTTCTTTCTCAACCCACTGACCACCAACAAAAAATGTTGTATTGACTTGATACTTGTCTAGTATTTCTAATATCCCATCAAGATACTCAGTGCCCCAGTATACATTGAACATTAATGATATATTATTTTTATCACGATTGCCATTATATATTACATTTTCATTTTGATAACTAAATACATATTTGTAATTACTAGTTCCTATATAACTAATTAACATTACAAATAGCGAAATAATAACTATATTACTGATAATTCTATACTTTTTTGCTTTCATATTCACCACATAAAAAATTAATACATAATAATATATGAATACTGATTTTAAAATATGAAAACAAAAAAAGACTGGATAATTCCAGTCTATAATATTATTTCTCAAAATAACAAATTGCAACAGCTCCAGGTCCAATATGAGTACCAATAGTAGAACCCATAGAACATAGTTCGCTTTCTTCAAATTTTCTCTCTATTGTAGAAGCGTTAACTTCTGCAAGGAAACTTTGGATATTAGACATATCAGTACCTGAGTAACCTACAAGCATAGGCATTTTATAATCTATATCAGATTTGTAACAAAGGTCTAGAACCATTTTGTTACCTTTTTTAAAGCCCATAGCTTTATTTATTGAACGAACTTCACCTTCTGTAACACTAAGAATTGGTTTGATAGCAAGTAATGAACCAATAAATGCTGAAGCAGCAGAAAGTCTTCCACCCATCTTCAAATATTTAAGAGTATCAATAACAGCATATAATCTAATTTTATCTTTCTTTTCTTCTAGTTTTTCAGCAATTTTCTTAGCATTATAGCCTTTTTGAAGAAGTTCTAAGGCATATAAACAAAGTGCTCTTTGTCCAATAAAAGCAGTTTTGCTATCAACAGCATAGATTTTACCTTCAAATTGTTCAGCGGTCATTCTTGCATTATTGTAAGTATTAGAAAGTCTTGAAGAAAGACAAATTACAACTGCCTCATCACCATCATTAACAATTTTTTCAAAAGTTTCTTGATATCTAAGAGGAGTAATTTGACTTGTTTTTGGTAATTCTGAACAAGTCTCTAATTCTTTATAAAACTCTTCTGCAAATAGATTTTCTCCATCAAGATAATCTTTACCATTCATTCTAACTTCAATAGGAAGATGAATAATACCTAATTCTTCAGCCTCTTGTTTTGTAATATCTGAACCACTATCAACTATAATTTTTGTTGCCATATTTTGTTTTCTCCTTGATTTTAACAATATTTATTTAAATTGTTTGATATAATATCCAAACATTTGTACATTATTTCTCGTTCTTTTTCAGTCAATCCTTTACTACCAATTTCAACGGCATTTTCAGTAATTTTATTGACTCTTTCTGCGACCTCTTTGCCTTTGTCGGTTAGAAATAATTTAGCTCTATATTTTTTCTTATTATCATCATTTTCGTACATAATAAAGCCATTATTTATAAGTAAATCAATCGACCTAGAGATTGCACCTTTATCTTCTTCACAAAGACTACATAATTCCGAAGCAGTTAAACCATCGTTAAACTTATATATATAATATAGACAAGAAACATGGAAACTTTTCAAACCAAACTGTTGCATTTCTTCAGCTTTGATATGATTAATTGCTCTATTAATATTGGAAATTAATGTAGTAAATTTGCTGTATCTACTAATCATTTTACTCTCCACTTGTTGATTTATCAACAAATCAACCTTAAGTATAATATCAAATCTCTTATCTAATGTCAACGAAAAATATGTAATTACAAATAAATTATTTTTATATAAAAAATAGACATATTTTTACAAAAAAAAAGATAGTACAATTATTTAATTATACTATCTTTGAGAATTTAAATTTTAGTTGTTAGTTTTGTATGTTCCAACAAGTTTAAGGTCTACTTTGCCATCATTAATCTTAATAACTTCAACTTCAACCATATCACCGATATTGACAACATCTTCAACTTTCTCTACTCTCTTAGAAGAAAGTTTAGAAATATGAATCATACCTTCTTTGTTAAAGCCAATCTCTACAAAAGCACCGAAGTTAAGAATTCTAACTACTTTACCAGTATAAATCTTACCGATTTCTACATCTTCAGCAATAGAAAGAATAATTTCTTTAGCTCTCTTAGATTTCTCACCATCAACACCACAAATCATAACTAGACCATTGTCTTCAATGTCAATCTTAACGCCAGTTTCATCAATGATTTTGTTAATCATTTTTCCACCAGAACCGATAACATCTTTAATCTTGTCAGGATTGATTGTGAAAGAAATAATCTTAGGTGCGTAAGGAGAAAGCTCTGCTCTAGGAGCTGATAGAACCTCATTCATCTTATCTAAGATAAATAATCTACCAAGTCTAGCTCTCTCAAGAGCTTCTCTTAGGATAGCCTCATCAATACCTTTGATTTTGATATCCATTTGGATAGCTGTAATACCTTTAGTAGTACCAGCAACTTTGAAGTCCATATCGCCAAGGAAGTCCTCAAGACCTTGAATATCAGTAAGAATTGCAACCTTACCGCTCTCAACATCTTTAATAAGACCCATAGCACAACCAGCAACTGGAGCTTTGATAGGAACACCAGCATCCATAAGAGCAAGTGTGCTACCACAAACTGAAGCTTGAGAAGTAGAACCATTACTACTTAATACTTCACTAACTGTTCTAATAGCATATGGGAATTCCTCTTCACTAGGAAGAACTGGAATTAATGACCTTTCAGCAAGTGCGCCGTGTCCAATTTCTCTTCTACCAGCACTCTTAAGAGGTCTAGCTTCGCCAGTTGAATATGCTGGGAAGTTATAGTGGTGCATATATCTCTTCTCATCTTCAGTATCAAGACCTTCTAAGATTTGAGTATCTCTTAGGCTACCTAATGTACAAGTAGTCATAACTTGAGTCTCACCTCTTGTGAATACACCACTACCGTGTACTCTAGGAAGAACACCAGCCTCACACCAAATAGGTCTGATTTCATCTAGTTTTCTACCATCTGGTCTAACACCAAGATTAATAATCTTAGAACGCATAATTTCTTTCTTAACTTTATAAAGAACATCTAAGATTTCTCTAGCTTTCTCAGGATAAGTCTCAGCAAAGTGTGCTAGAATTTCTTCGTTAGCAGCTTCCTCTGCTCTCTCTCTTTCGTGTCTGTCGAAGTGTTCCATTACCTTTTCCATAATAGGATAACCGAACTCTCTAACATCTTTCTCAAGAGTTTCATCAATTACATAGTAAGGTAGGTTTTCAGCTTTTTTAACACCTAACTCTTTAGCAATCATTTCTTGGAAAGCAACTTGTTTCTTAATCTCTTCGTGTCCGAATAAGATACCTTGAAGCATCTCTTCTTCAGTTACTTCATTAGCACCAGCTTCTACCATAAGGATAGCATCTTTAGTACCAGCAACTTTAAGGTCCATTTGAGATTTAGCTTGTTGTTCCATTGTTGGGTTAACATAGTATTTGCCATCAATATAAGCAACTTGACAACTACCTGTTGGACCAGCAAATGGAATATCACTGATTGTTAGTGCAATAGAACTAGCGAACATAGCAAGAGGCTCTGGAGCAACATCATACTCTACACTAAGTGGAGTAGCAACTACAGTAACATCATTGAAGAAACCCTTAGGGAATAATGGTCTAAGTGGTCTATCAATTAGTCTAGAGTTAAGAATTGCTTGGTCAGAAGGTCTACCCTCTCTCTTTTTAAATCCGCCAGGAATTTTACCAACTGCATATAGTTTCTCTTCATAGTCAACACTTAATGGGAAGAAATCTTGACCAGGTCTTGGTTCTTTGTTCATACAAGTATTAACCATTACAACTGTATCAGCGCATCTTACAATACAATGACCATTAGTTTGGAAAGCATATTTACCGATTTCTACAGTAACTTCCTTTCCGCCAATTTCTGTTTTAAACTCTCTAAAATCTTTCATCTTATCTCCTTAATTTCAAAAAAGCGAAAGTATATGCATCTTTCGCTTAGTGATTAGTTAAATTATCTAATATTTAACTTGGACTTCAATGCTCTATAACCTTCTAGGTTAGTTCTTTCCATATACTTAAGTAGGCTCTTTCTATGGTTAACTAATTTAAGAAGACCTCTACGAGAATGGTTGTCATTAGGATTCTTTTTTAAGTGCTCAGTTAGTTCACTAATTCTAGCTGATAGAATAGCGATTTGAACTTCACAAGAACCAGTATCACCTTCTTTAGTAGCATAAGCCTTAATAACTTCTTGTTTTTTCTCTTTAGAAATCATTACTATATTCTCCTTTTATATATTTTATTAGCCAAAAACCAAGTTGAATCTATGGAGAAACAGAAAAAACCTAGTTTTAGGTACCGATAAGAGTATAACAAATAAATTATATATTGTAAACACTTTTATAAAAATTTTCTAAAAATAATGCGAGTTTTAGGTAATTATTACAAAAGTCAAGATTGTAACAATCATACTTTGATATTGTCAACATTTATTTTGAATAATAAGATATCAATAAATTTAATCAATCTTAACTAAAAAGTTTATTTTTCTTCTCTATCATTTCATCAATTCGAGAGATATACTCTTGAATATTTTTTAGATTTGCGAACCTTTCAATTCTATTAGTTAAAGTATAATATCTCTTTGAAATAGCATTAGCACCACAAGCAACTACTGAAGCAAACTCTTCCATACTATCAATATTAAATATAGACACTTTATCCTTGAAATAACCAATGTTTTCAAGATTACCTATCATATTTTTTTGCTTGTACATATAGTATGGTTTATAACCCGCTTTAATTAGAGCAGGATAAGAATACTCAATCATTTTGCTAACATTATCTTCAGTTGATGTATCTCCTCCGTCAGTCTTAAGTTCACTACCTCTTTTAATGCTAAGAGTATGAACTGTAATGTTATCTGGAGCACATTCTATGGCTTTATTTAAACTCTTTTTGAAAGTAAGAAGAGTTTCATTACCAAGACCAGCAATCAAATCCATATTAATACTAAAATTATAATTGAGAGCCAATTTATATGCATCAATTATATCTTTTGAAGTATGGTTTCTGCCAATCTCTTTTAAAGTTTTGTTGCAGAATGTTTGTGGATTAATGCTAATTCTAGTTACATTATGTTTTGCTAAAACATCAAGTTTTTCTTTAGTTATAGTATCAGGTCTACCACACTCTACAGTAAATTCTTCAACACGATAATCAATTACAGTTAGTAGTCTATCAAGTTGGTTTTCATCAAGGATAGTCGGTGTACCACCACCAATGTAGATAGATTTAATAATATAATTTTTCTTAGAAATCATATCTTTAGTCGCTTCAATTTCTTTAATTAAAGCCTCAAGATATGGCTCAACAAGATGTCTGCATTGAGTAATTGGTGAAGAAATAAAAGAACAATAATAACACTTAGTTGGACAAAATGGGATATTAATATACAAATCAACTAGATTGTCGTTTTTGATTATGTATTTTTGGTTCTTTATTATTTCTCTTACAAGTAGAGCTTTAGGCATAGTAACTTTGAAAGTATCAGTTAATTCATCCAAAGCTTTTGATGGAGAACCACACTCTTTGATAAGTTCATAATAGAGTTTAGTAGGTCTAATACCAGTAAGACTTCCCCAAGGCAAAATTTTGTCTGGGAAAATATTCTGCAAAGTATCAAAAAGTGCTAGTTTTGCGTATCTTTTTGTATATCTATCAGGGAACTTGACATCTCTAATTTTATCATCTCTAGTAATAATATTATCATTTAGAGAATTAGTACATATTGTATGAATATCAAGTCCCTCGACAGTTTGCTCAATATTGAATTCAATATCTTTTTCTTCAAAGTCCTGTGGAGTATAGAATAGATTAGCCACAAGCCTTAATTCTTCTAATAATTTTTCGTTATTTGCAATAATTGTAATCATTAATTTGTCCTATATACATCTATAGCAATATTCATTTGTTTGAACTTAACGATAAGTGCATCAAGTTCAGATTTATCTTTAATATTAAGATGAATAACAATGATAACTTTGTCTTTGTCGGTCTTCTTAACTTTAAGACCAACCATAGAAACCTTCTCATCATTAAGTTTCTTAGTAATATTAGCAATTAGAGAGTTTGTATCAATTGCAAGCATTGTAATTGAACCAACAAAGCTCTTATTTGAACTATTATGCCAATCACATTCAATAAGTCTTTCAAACTCATAATTCTTAAGAGTTTCACAATCTCTTCTATGAATGGTTACACCATTACCACGAGAAATGTATCCAATAATATTGTCTCCAGGAAGAGGATTACAACACTTAGCAAGTTTTGTAAGTAAGTTAGAGAACCCTTTGACAACAATATCACCATCATTTTTGATGTTATCTAATTTAAATTCTTTTTGCTCAGGTACTTCGTGATTGTCTGCATTATATAGAGTACTTAGTTTATTAAGCACTTGATTAGCAGTAATTGCACCATAACCAATTGATGCGTACATATCATCAAGACAAGAGAATGAGTATTTCTCATATACTTCTTCAAGATACTCATTAGTCATAAGTCTAGCAAGGTTCAAATTCTTAATTTTAGCGTTATTTTCTAAGATTGATTTACCCTTCTTAATATTTTCTTCCTTCATAGATTTCTTGAAGAAAGAATTAATCTTGGATTTAGCACCACTAGTCTTAACAATTTTCAACCAGTCTCTTGATGGTCCTTTAGCATTAGGATTAGTAATAATTTCAACAATATCTCCATTATTAAGAGGAGTTGTTAGAGGTACCATTCTATCGTTAATTTTCGCACCAATACAGGTATTACCTATGTTACTATGAATAGCATAAGCAAAGTCAATAGGAGTAGCACCCTCTGGAAACTCCAAGATTTTTCCTTGAGGAGATTGAACAAAAATCTTGCCACTGTATACGTCAGTGTTCATAATTTCAAGAAGCTCATCATTTGACTTCTCTTTATGCAAGTCCATAATAGAACGAATATAGTTGATTTTTACTCCACTTTCGTCAACTTTTCTTTTCTCTTTGTATGCCCAGTGTGCAGCAAAACCATACTCAGCATATGTATGCATATCGAAAGTTCTTATTTGAACTTCAACAGGGTCTCCATTTTCAAGCACAATAGCTGTGTGAGGAGATTGGTAACCATTTTCTTTTGGGTTTGCAATATAGTCTTTGTAGTTACCAAGAGGCTTAAATATAGTAAACACTCTACCAAGAACTGTATAACATTCATCAACTGTATCAACAAGAATTCTAACTGCTAGAATATCCATTATTTGATTAAGTCTGCTTTCATTAAAACTTACATTTTCTGAGAAAGTATTTAAGAAATTATTTCTACCATAGATATCTTTAATTGTACTAACACCCATATTCTTGCTTTGAAGTTTTTTAGCAATACTGAAAAGTTGTTTTTGTCTACCATACACAACTGCATTAGGACAAATTGACTTCATTTGTTCTTGCAATTTGTCAATAACAACTTGCATATTTGAGTTTCTCTCTTCCATATACAAGTTAAGTGCTTCAGTCAATTCTTGGTACATAGCAGGTTTATAGTATTTGAATGTCGCATTACCAAAATCATTTTTGATAGTGCTAAGTCCTATCATCTGACAAATTGGAAAATATATGTCAGTAATCTCTTTCATATACTTCTCAATTTCTTCCTCTTTGAAGCAGTCTAAGAAAGATAGTTTTGATTGCTCTATGCAAAGTTTGATAATCATAACTCTTACGTCTTTTGCAAGTGCAATAAACATATTTTTAATGTTTTCTAATTGTTCTTGGTGTGTAGAAAGATTAAGACTTTCAATTTTTGCAAGTCTAGCAAAGGTATGTCTAATATTATCGTTAAATATAGCCATATCTAGGATATCTGGATAATGTTTGTATATTGGATAAACAAGACCAACAACAATAGAATTTGCATCTAATCTATTCTCAAAAATTGTTCTAGCAATATGTTCGGCAAAACTTTCAGAGAATAGTTTATCTCCCTCATATTTATTGCGAATTTCATAATAAGTATTGACAACAAATTCATAATCTTCTGGGTTCAATTCTTTCTTTAATAAATCTAAAAATTCTTGCATATTACACTCCTATTTTATTGTTAATAATTCATTAACAAAATTATATACACTTGAACTTTCAAGTTTACTCTTTATATCAGTATGTTCAATTAGTCCATTATTAAATTTCAATATTCCTAACTCTTCCATAGTTAACATAAAGAAAATAAATTCATTGTATTTTAGGTTCTTATCAATAAAATTATATTTTCTAAGATTATTAAAATATGTAATCAAATCAGGAACAGGCTTATCAGATTTATTTGCTTTGATAGAGTTCATAATTTTAGCAAAAGTATTTCTATCACAATCAAGGTTGCTAAATAAAGACATATTAATCTGAGAGTTGACTGAATAAATTTTATTGAATTTCGTAGCAACACTATTAATATAGCCTTTACACAAATAACTATCTAAGAAGAATATATTTTGATAATCTTTGAAAGAAACTTCACTATCAGGAGAGAAAATAATTACATTCTCACCACAAGCATTGATTATGTCAAATAATTCATAGTTACTAATACCTTTAATAGCCTTAACACAATTAAAGTAGGTATCCATATTATTGACTACTACAGCTGTACCAAACTTACTTTTTTGAGTAAGTTTATTAATTTTATCAATAGCATCAGTGTAGGATAGTTCTTTAATATTAACAACATCAGTTTTGCAATTAATATATCTCAATTGTGATAGATAGTTAGCAGAAATAATCTCTGATTTAGTTGCTGTATTTAGCTTAGAATAATTAATATGTCTAATAAATCCACTAATCTTTTGCTTATCACCCTTTTCTAATTGCAACTCAATGATAGCTTCTTTATTACAATTAACATTAAGGTTATAGAAATAATCACCTTTACCAAAACCAATAAGGTTTAAGTTATCTTGTTTTAGTCTTAAGTGTTGAGGGAAATTAAGCATTCTACTTGCCATATTTTCAGTTATGGCTAACCTAAAGGTAGGCTTTTCATTTCTAAAACCACAAGGCTCAAATACTTCTAAATCTTTAACAAATTCAGGAGTAAGATTAATATTAGATATATCCATATCATAATACTTACGAGTAATAAGCTCATCTTCATTTGTATTTTTTAGGACATAATCATTAATTCTAGTTCTAAATTCCTTTAGGTTCTTTCTTTCAATTGATAGACCACCCGCTTGATTGTGTCCACCATATCTAATAAGCAAATCAGAAACACTAGTTAACGCTTCGAAAATATTAACTCCAGGAATACTTCGACAACTACCCTTAAATTCATCATCAACTAGACTTAGCAGACATACTGGCTTATTGTATTTCTCTACAAGTTTGGAGCAGATGATTCCAAGTACACCACTTTCCCACTCTTCATTATATAGAACAACCATACCTAATCTAGATACATTAGTTCCCTCCAGCATTTCACAAGCGGATTCAAATATATTATTTGTTTCACTTACACGCTTATCATTTAGTTCAAGAAGATTATTAATATTCTTCTTAATTTCTTCATCATCTTTTTCTACATATAGATTGAAAGAAATTATTGCATCTCCCATTCTGCCGGTTGCATTAATTTTAGGTGCAAGTTTGAAAGATATATCAGTACTAGATAGAGGTAAATTAATTTTAAGCAACTTGCTTAATTGTTTAAGACCTTTAGGTAATTGTTCTTTTTGATTAGCAAGTCCGAGTTTTACAATCGCTCTATTCTCATCCATAAGAGGAACTATATCAGCAACAGTAGCAAGTGTTGCAATTGTTGTATATTGTAGAGCCTCCATAAGACCACTTAGTGCTTGAACAAGTTTAAGAGCAACACCAGCACCACATAATTCTTTGAAAGGATATATCTGGTCTGGCAACTTTGGATTAATTATTAAAGTGTCTGGAAGTACAGCAGGTATATCGTGGTGGTCAGTAACAATAATGTCAATGCCAAGTTCTTTGCAATATTTTATTTCATCAACACAAGTAATACCACAATCTACAGTAATAATTAGGTCAGGATTATATAGACTATGAACTTTGTTAATTGTATCAACTGTTAGTCCATATCCATCTACAAATCTATTTGGCAAAAATACATTTGTTTTAACTTTTCTTTTCTCAAAATACTTATACAGAATAGCAGCTGCACTAATACCATCAGTGTCATAATCGCCCATAATAAGAATATTTTTGTTCTCATTAATATAGTAATTAATTTTATCAACCACCTCTTGCATATTTTTAAGTAAGAACGGATTGTATAGTTGAGTTTCTCCTGCATTGATATATTTATCAATAGCATCTTTAGTATCAATACCACGCAAGAAAAGTAACTTAACAACATCTTCGTGTAAGCCAAATTCTTTAGCAAGTTTAATTGCTTTGTCGTTATTAATTTGTTCAGTATTTTTCTTAATAAATTCCATACACCTAAAAAACGAAAATAAGCCCCTATATATATTTATAAGGGCTTATTATTTATTATTTAAACAACAATCTTCTCATCTTCTTGTTGTTTTTTGTTTTTATTGTTTTTTGCTTCAAGTCTCTTCTTTTCAGCATTTAATCTATAAGTAAGCACCTTATCTTTATCTCTTCTATACCAGAAAGACCATAGGCTTCCATTAATGAATAATGAAACAAAAGCAGAAACCACAAGTCCAACTATAATAGCAAGTGATAGATAGATAAATGATGCATTACCAAAGAACATTACACCAATTGTAGCAACTAATAAAGTAATCATATAGATTGAAACACCTTTAAGAGTTTCTTTAGTTGCAACCATAACTCTTTGAGCATTGGTATATTTGTTGAAAGATTCATTATTAAGGTTATTTTTAATAGAGTTATGAAGTAACATTGAATTAACAATTGTAGTCATAACCATAATAACAAATGGAACAACTACATTATAGCTAACAGGAATTCTGAAAGCAATTAAACAAGTTACTAGCATAGCAACCTCTAAGGCAATTGTAGTAGCTAAAGCTAAACCAGCCATAAGATTGTATCTAATCCATTTGTAACCAATAACAAATACAATAATACAAGCAAGTGCAAGTATTGAGAACCAGAATAATCTAGTCATATTTCTTGGTAAAGAATAAGTAAGTTCTGTAGTAGAAACCACAACACTACTCTCTACACTGTCAGTCTCAGCTAGTAAATTTTCTTCGATAACAACTTTTAAATCAGCAAGTTTAACATCTAACTCACCATCATTATTAGGAACTTTTACAATAAGACCATTTTGAGCGCCTTCACCAACTCTTTCAATTCTATAGTCTTCAAAACCATTGTCTTTAACCATAGAACAAAGACTATCCTCTAGAGCATCATACTCACAATCGGTTACGGTTGTATTGAATTTAACTGTGAAGTTAGAAACTTTTTGAAAATCATAATCAAGATTAAAGTGGAAAATTGCACCGATAACAATAGCAACTAATGCAAGGACTGCAGGAACAAGCATCAAATATTTAAAAAGTGATACAAAATTGCAAGATTTATTATTTGATTTCATCTACTTCTTCCTCCCTTGTAAAGTTAAGTTTTTTGTAGTCTTTTGAGTTAAAAGCAGTATAATTAACAGCCAAAACTTTATTAAGATACATAGCAGTATAAGCAGTGCCAGGAATAGTCATTAACATATTGAATGCAAACATTTTAACAAGGTTGCTAGGAACAATCAATAGAAGTCCAGAAACAGCAGATACTACCAATAAAATATCTAAAATGTTGAATAAAGATTTTCTATATCCAGAAGTAAATGCAATAGTAAATTTCTTACCCTTTGCAAATTCATCTTTGATAACACTTAGATAGTATAGGTGTAAAGCAACACTAATAGCATATCCTAACATAAATGCCAACCAACCAGTAAAGGTGATTTGTAGGTCAATTACAGCTGCAATAAGTACAGAAACCATAAGGCCAAATAACATAGATGCACTAGATACTAATCCTAAACCTCTGAATAATACTGCTGCAACAACAATACTAGCAACTACAAGAGTAATTGTAGCAATTGTGATAATTAGTCTAGAATGTGAACCGAATAGTCCAGCAACTTCTGTAGCTTTAAGTTCAGTTGACATATTAATACCAATCATTGAACTAGCAATTTTGTTAGCATATAGTTCACCACTTTCTTTAGTTGTGATAGAAGAACCACTAATGAAAGTATAGCCAAAAGTATTCTCTTCAGTAACTTTAGTTTGAGAGAATGGTTTATCGTAGTTCTTATCCATATAGATATACATAGTTTGAGCATCACTCTCAGCAACTACTTTAGTTAATTCTTGGAATTTCTTTTGACCTTCTTTTGTGAATTCAATGTAAACTCCGTGAGTAGAACCACTCATCATATATTCAACTTTTTCAATATCTTGACCAGTAACTTTAGCTTCTGCTTCTTCACCAGACTCACTCTTCATTTCAATAAAACCAATAACCAAATAATCGTCAATGGCAGTATCAGGTACTTCCATAGTAATACTATTCTCGCCAGTTAAATAAACTCTAGCATCACCATAGTATTTGTTAAGAAGTTTTTGAACTCTGTTGACAGCTTCATTATATGCCTCTTCTTCAGTTCCTTCGTACCAGTCAGCTACTTCTAATTCGTAAGTGTTCTTAACTCCACCACCAAATTCCAAACCTAAATTCAAATTAGCGATTCCGCAAAATCTGTAATTTGTAGCAGGAACTGGGAAAGAAATAAAGCAAAGACACAATACTATAGCAATAAACAAGCCAACGAATACATAATTTCTAATTGCTCTTTTTTTCTTCATCTTGTCTCTCCAATTAAGTAATTTTGCAAGTAAACTTGCGGTTAAGTATAATTTAAATAAATCACACTAGATTATTATAATGATATATCAAATATCGAAAATTTAAACTCCTCAAAGCCCTTAAATGATTAGTTTAAAATAGACACTCTCAACTCATTATAAGATTTCACCTAATCATTATACATTATAAGCCAATACTAGTCAATTTATTTTAACGAAAAAACCAAGCAAATTATTATAATTTTTTATAAAAAAACACTTAATATTACCCTTTAAATTAGAGTAAAAATTAAGTGTCTTTATAATGGATTTAACATATTAATTGATTATCTCTTTCTAAAATTAACTAAAATAATACCAATTATTCCACCAATTAGAGTAGTTAAAATCATATCAAAAAAATTGTTTAATTTGAAACTAAATCCACCTTGCAAAATACTAAATACAATAGTACTCAAAACAAAGTAAAGAAGACCAAGTAATAATCCTTTTAGGAATCCTTTTTGATTATTCTTTTTGAGAACTATCATTATACCAAGAAACAAACTCACTACTTTAATTACTTGATTTACAGGAAAAATAGCACCATCAGAAATATTAAAAAATCTAATAATCAAGGCAAATAATAATATCATAATTAGTGTACTTGCAATAGCCAATAAAGTACCACTAAATATTGATACAATTACTTGTTTTTTATCTTTAAGAGCAATCTCAGAACCCATACAACCTCCAGTATGTTTTTAATAATCTATGAAACAAAAACTGAATATATAACAAGTTATCGTTAATATGGGTAAAATAAAACAAAATCAACATTTTTTGACATACTTTTTATAAAAACAATACCAAACAATCCAACCTCAAAGAGCAGAAAAAAAGACTTAGAAATCTAAGTCTTAAAATAATTCAATTATTTTTTAGTTGTTTTCTTAGAAGTAGATTTTTTCTTAACGGTTTCTTCTACTTCTTCAACTGAATCGTGCTCTTCTACAACTTCTTCAGCAACTTCTTCAGCTGTTTCTGTAACTGCAGTCTTGTTATCGATACCCATAATTGCATTAATATGAATAGTCATTGTAGAAGGATTTTTGCCTGTTCCAGTAACAATAGTAACAACTTTGCCATCAGTAGTATCTTCAACACTTTCTACTACACCATAAACACCAGCAGTAGTAACAATCTTAACTCCCTTTTTAATAGAGTTAGACAACTCTTGTCTAGCGCCCATCTCTTTCTTTTGCTTTAGGTAAGTTGGAACAATCATAACAATAGCTAGTACTAAAAGTAAAAGTAACATCCAGTTTTGAGCAAACCACTCACCAATAGTCATAAGTGTAAACATAATTATCTCCTTAAAAATTAAATCAAATAAATTATATCAAATATTATAATTTAATCAAACTTATTTGAAATAGTTTGAAATATATTTTGTATTTTTTTGTAAATTATTTTTTCTTCTTACAAGCACCATTATCAATTTTACCTGCATTATATCTTGCTAGGAACTCATCTTTGAAATCAAGTAATCTATCTTCTCTGATAGCAGTTTTGATATCTTCCATAAGTTTAGTTAAGAATCTAATGTTATGAATACTTAAAAGTCTAGCACCAAGAATTTCGCCAGTATTGATTAAATGTCTAAGATAAGCCTTAGTATAGTTTCTACAACACTCACAATCACATTCAGGGTCAAGAGGAGTAAAGTCTTCTTTGAAAATTGCATTTCTAACAACAACCTTACCATCGTGAGTAAAAGCTGTACCATTTCTTGCTATTCTAGTTGGCAATACGCAGTCAAACATATCAACCCCTCTAATAACACCCTCTAGAATACAATCAGGACTACCTACACCCATTAGATAATGAGGGACTTCTTGAGGAAGATTAGGTTTAAGAGCATCAAGCATCTCGTACATAATCTCTTTTGGTTCACCAACTGAAAGTCCACCTATAGCCATACCATATTTGATATATGGCTTAGTTCTCTCCAAACTCTCAAGTCTTAGGTCTTTATAGAAGTTTCCTTGAACAATTGGAAACAATGCTTGGTTATCATTTTTGTGATAATTGTAGCATCTATCTAACCAATCAAGAGTTCTATTCATAGCTTTTTTACTCTTTTCATAATCAGTACCATAAGTTGTACACTCATCAAAAGCCATAATGATATCTGCACCCAAATCTTCCTCGATTTGCATACATTTTTCTGGTGTAATATATAGTTTTTCACCATTTAAATGAGAACGAAATTCTACGCCATCATCACTAATTTTTCTAAGGTCAGAAAGAGAAAACACTTGGAATCCACCACTATCTGTTAAGATTGGTCTATCCCAATTCATAAATTTGTGTAATCCTCCAGCCTTTTTGACAAGGTCCTCACCTGGTCTTAGATGCAAGTGATAAGTATTACTAAGAATTATTTGTGAATTAACATTTTTCAAATCTTCTGGTGTTAAACTCTTTACAGTTGCTTGAGTTCCAACTGGCATAAAAACTGGAGTTTCAATTACTCCGTGAGGTGTTGTAAATTCACCAATTCTAGCACCAGATTGTTTACATACATAAGTTGTCTTATAACTAAATTTGTCCATAAATCTCCTATATTAATAAAGTTGCGTCTCCGAAACTAAAAAATCTATATTTTTCTTTAACAGCTAGTTCGTACATTTCCATAGTCTTATCATAACCTAAGAAAGCAGATACTAACATTATAAGTGTACTTTCAGGCAAGTGAAAATTAGTAATAACTGCATCAACCACTTTAAAATTATAACCTGGATAAATAAAAATATCGGTCTCTTTTTGACAAGGTTGAATAATACCATTATCATCAACAGAACTTTCAAGAACTCTTATACTTGTGGTTCCACAAGCAATTATTCTTCTACCATCTCTTTTGGCTTTATTTAGAAAATCAGCGTTCTCTTGAGACATTTCAATATATTCGCTATGCATTTTATGCTCAAGAATATTATCATCACTAACAGGCCTAAAAGTACCTAGACCCACATGAAGTAGCACTTCAACGATTGTTACTCCTTTGGCTTTTAATTTATCTAATATTTCAGTAGTAAAATGAAGTCCAGCAGTTGGAGCAGCACTACTACCAGAAACTTTGTTATATACTGTTTGATATCGAGTTTGGTCTTTGTATTGTTCTTTGATATAAGGAGGAAGAGGCATAATACCAATACCAGCAATTATATCCTCAAACACACCATCAAATTCAAATTTGATTATCTTACCGCCAAAGTCTGTGTCATCACAAACTATACCAACAAGTTTATCAGAGAAAATAATTTTAGTTCCCTCTTTAAGTCTCTTACCAGGTTTAGCAAGACACTCCCAGGTATTAAGGTCTATTCTTTTAAGCAAAAGTACTTCAATAACCGCACCAGTTTCTTTCTTACCATAAAGTCTAGCAGGTAGAACTTTAGTATTATTGACAACTAGAACATCTCCATCTTTGAAATAGTCTACAATATCGTAGAAATGTTTATGTTCGAATTCTCCGCTATCTTTATGACAAACAAGAAGCCTTGAGGTGTCTCTTGGCTCAGCAGGAAGTTGTGCAATTAGCTCCTCAGGCAAATCATAAAAGTACGATTTTGTACTAAGTAAATCTTTATTATTCTTGTTCATTATCATCTTCACTTTCTATAAATAACTTTAAATATTCTTGATTTTTTGCAGTAAACTTCTTACCTAAATGCTTATAGGCATTTGGAAGTGCAATTCTACCTCTAGGAGTTCTTGCAATAAAACCAAGTTGCAATAAATATGGCTCATATACATCTTCAATTGTATTAGCATCTTCGCCAGTAGCTGCAGATAGAGTATTAAGACCAACAGGTCCACCGTGGAACTTATCGATAATAGTAGTTAGTACCACTCTATCGGTATAATCAAGACCTAAATCATCTACTTCAAGAATTTCAAGTGCATCTTTGCAAATCTCATTTGTAATAGTATCACTACCAGAAACCTCAGCAAAGTCTCTAATTCTTCTAAGAAGTCTATTAGCAATTCTAGGAGTTCCTCTACTACGCTTTGCAAGTTCGTTACACGCATCTGGACTAATTGGAGTACCAAGAATACCAGCACTTCTAGTAATAATTTTACCTAACTCTTCGGTAGTATACATTTCTAGTCTACAAACAACTCCAAACCTATCTCTTAACGGACCAGTAAGCATACCAGCTTTGGTTGTAGCACCAATCAAAGTAAATGGTTCAACATTAATTCTCATAGTTCTTGCCCCTGGACCTTTACCTAGAATAATATCTAGAGCAAAGTCTTCCATTGCTGGATATAAGACCTCTTCAACTGAACGACTAAGTCTATGAATTTCATCAATAAATAGAACTTCATTTCTTTGCATATTACTAAGTATACTAGCAAGGTCAGCAACTTTCTCAATTGCTGGACCACTTGTAATTTTGATATTAGTTCCTAGTTCATTAGCAATAATATGTGAAAGAGTTGTTTTACCAAGTCCTGGAGGTCCATATAACAACACATGGTCTAGAGCATCTCCACGATTTTTTGCTGCTTTAATATATATATTAAGATTTTTCTTAATCTTCTCTTGACCAACATAATCGTCCATTGAGGTTGGTCTCAAAGTATTCTCAACTTCACTTTCAGTCAAGTTTCTAGTTGAAGTTATAAATCTCTCTTCTTCCATCAAAAACCTACTTATCTATTCATATTTTTAAGACTTTTTCTAACAATAACTTCTGCAGTATCATCAGCAGATGCAACACCTTTAACAATTTGAGTAGCTTCGTTTCTATGCATACCCATAGCAACTAGAGTATCAATCGCTTCGTTAACAGCACTAGTATTAATTGGTGCTGCTGTCGGTTTAAGCATACTGATTTGCAAATCATCAAAACTATTCTTAAGTTCAACAACTAGTCTTTCTGCAGTCTTTTTCCCAAGACCCTTGATTGAAGACAAGAGTTTAATATCTTCAGTAATAATAGCATCAACTAGATTAACAACTGGCATAGCAGATAGAATAGCAATAGCCATTTTACCACCAATACCACTAACATTGATTAGTTTTAAGAAAGTATTTTTCTCCTCTAGTGTAGCAAAACCAAACAAAGTAATAGCATCTTCTCTAACAGCCATATAAGTATGAACTTTGGCATAATCACCAATGTTACCAAGTTCAAAATTGGTAGTCTCACTCACATTTAATTCAAAGCCAACACCATTACAATTGATTACAAGTATGTTAGTGTCTTTAGCTTCAATAGTTCCAGAAATAAATGAAAACATATTGTCCATCCTTCAAAGTATTTTATTATCTAATATCAGTACCAGCAAGTAATAGATTTGTTTGACTATGACAAAGAGCCGCAGCAAGTCCATCAGCAGCATCATCTGGCTTTGGAGTTGCTTTAAGTTTAAGAATTGCCTTAACCATAAATTGTACTTGTTGCTTGTCTGCTCTACCATTACCGGTTAAAGCTTGTTTGATTTGTAAAGGAGTATACTCAAAAAGTTTGCAACCTTTATTAATACAAGCAAGGATAATAACACCTCTTGCTTCTGCAACAGCAATACCTGTTGTGATATTGGTATTGAAGAATAATTCCTCAATCGCAACCTGTTCGGGCTTGTATCTATCAATAAGTTCACACATACCCTTGTAGACTTTCTCTAGTCTAACTGGTAGAGTATCTTCCTTAGGTGTTCTAATTACACCATAGTCTATTACATCTGTTCTATTCTTTTGTTTATCAATTACACCAAAACCAACAATTGCAAGTCCTGGGTCTATTCCTAAAATTATCATAGTTCACCTACATTTTTAAGTATACTAATAATAAAAATTTATGTCAAACAAATGTTTTAGAAAAATTAGATTAATGTACTAATTTTCAAAAGATTTAATTATTTATAATTAACTTACTGATTTTTAATATCCTCTATAGATAACAAAATTAATAGAATTTATTTGAAAAGCAAACAAAAAACACCCCAACTATTGAGGTGTTTATGTTTAATTACTCTTCATCTGGTAAATCTACATTATGATAAACTTCTTGAACATCATCACAATCTTCAAGCAAATCAATCATTTTTGTAAATGTAGCAACCTTGTCCTCTGGTAAAGTAACATAGTTAGATGGAATTAAATCTAGAGCACTATCAGCAATAGTAACTCCAGCACTTTCAAGATTTTCTTTGACACTATCAAAAGTATCAGGTGTTGTATAAATCTCGAATACATCATCTTCTGTAACGATATCTTCAGCACCAGCTTCAAGAGCCATCATCATCATATCATCATCACTAATTCCAGTTCCTTTTTGAACATAAATAACACCTTTCTTAGTGAATAAGTAAGATACACAGCCATTACTACCAAGAGAGCCACCAAATTTATCAAATAAGTGTCTAACATCACTAGCAGTTCTATTCTTATTATCTGTAAGTGCGTATACGATAACAGCACTGCCACCAACACCATATCCTTCATAAGTCATAGACTCATAGTTAATAGTGCTAAGTTCTCCACTTGCTTTTTTGATGCTTCTATTAATATTATCATTAGGCATATTAATTCCTCTAGCCTTAGCAATAATATTCTTTAATTGAGTATTAGAATTTGGGTCTGGTCCACCAAGTTTAACCGCAACAGCAATTTCTCTACCAATCTTTGTAAACATTTTTGCATTTTGTTGGTCATTCTTTTCTTTAGCATTTTTGATTTTTGACCATTTATTATGTCCTGACATAAAATTTACCCCTTATCTTAAAAAATACATTATAATACTAGCACTAACACTAGCATTCAAACTTTCTACATTGTTTTGCATAGGAATAGCAACAATTTTGTCTGCTAACTCCCTAAGATTTTGATCAACACCTTGACCTTCATTGCCTATAATTAGAGCAATATTATCATCACCAACTTTTACCTTGTCAATCACATCTCCATCCATATCAGCAGCATAGAATGTAAGATTATTTTTCTCTTTAATTTCTTTCAAAGAATTATAATCCACCTCTAAAAATTTCACCTTAAAGACATATCCCATACTGGACCTAATAGCCTTAGTTGTATATGGATAAACCGAATTGATTGTAAGTATTGTATCGAACCCAAAAGCACAAGCACTTCTGATTATCGAACCTAGATTACTTGGGTCTTGAATTCTATCTAAAATTAGACATTTTTTGTAATTAACTTCATTATTATTAGGTAATTTTGCAATAGCAAAAACACCATCAGTCGTAACTGTAGAAGAAATGTGTTTTGCAAGTCTATCATCAATAACTTCAATTTTACATTTAAGTTTCGACACTTGGTCTAATTTACCCTTAGTAACTAGAACCACCTCAACTAGACCTAATTCATAAATTTCCTTGACTAGTTTAACACTTTCAACGAAACATTTATTTTCAAGTCTTGAATATTTTTTTGACTGCAAATCAATACACTTTTTAATTAATTCATTATCTTTGCTAGTTATCATAAATTTACCTTTCTATAAACAAAGTTAAAACAAGTATACATATAATATATACTTGTCTTAATAAATCAATCTTAAATTATTTTGCAAGTGCATCTTTAGCAGTAGCAACAAGACTAGCAAAAGCTTTCTCATCGCTGATAGCTAAATCAGCAAGAACCTTTCTGTTAAGGTCGATTTTAGCAACTTTTAGACCGTGCATAAATTGGCTGTAAGACATATCATTTTGTCTGCATCCAGCGTTAATTCTTGCAATCCATAATTGTCTGAAATCTCTTTTCTTAAGTCTTCTACCAGTATAAGCATATTGACCAGCCTTCATAACAGCTTGTCTAGCTACTCTGTAAAGTTTGCTTCTAGCGCCCCAGTAACCTTTAGCACTTCTAAGAATCTTTCTTCTCTTCTTTAATGCGTTAACACTTCTCTTAATTCTCATAAAGTCTCCTCCTAATTAATTGCTTACGCAGAAAGCAATCCTTTAATATTTTTCTCGTCAGCTTTTGAAACATAACCAGCTTTTCTAAGATGTCTCTTTCTTGATGGAGATTTCTTAGTTAGGATATGTCTTCTGTTCATTTTGTTTCTTTTGATTAATCCTGATTTTTTTAATTTAAATCTTTTCTTTGCACCTGTGTGTGTCTTTTGCTTAGGCATAATTTTTCTCCTTGTATAATTATTTTGTATTCTTTGGTGATAATACCATTACAATTTGTCTACCATTAATTTCAGGCTTAGAAGTAAGTTCTGCAACATCAGATAACATTTCATAGAACTTATCCATAATAGGTAGTCCCATTTGAGGATTAGCAAGTTGTCTACCGAACATTCTTAGAGACACTTTAACCTTATCTCCGTTTGTTAGGAACTTTCTTACATTCTTAGCTTTGAACTGCATATCATTATCAGCAATATTCATACTAAGTTGCATACCCTTAACTTCAGAAGTTTTTTGTTTTTTCTTAGCTTCTTTCTCTTTCTTAAGAGTATCAAATCTGTGTTTGCCATAATCCATAATTTTGCAAACTGGTGGAACTGCGTTAGGTGACATAAGCACCAAATCCAAGTTCTCCTCTTCAGCCTTTTGCATAGCTTCTTTATAAGAAACAATGCCTAATGCCTCGCCTTGACTTCCAATAAGTCTAACTTCGGTTGCTCTTATTTGTTCATTAATAAGTAACTCTTTAATAGTGGTGTACCCCCAAAACATATTTATAGATTAAAAAAAGTGAGTAAACATATTACCCACTCCTCAACAAATAAATAAATAATTATTATCTATTATTAATAACCACATTAAAACGGAATTCAATGGGTGAGAAGTGGTCCTTCTTCTTTAAACTACTAGATAATTATATATATAAAACAACCCTTTGTCAATAGTTTTTCGCTAGTTTTATATACATTTTTATATTTATTATATATATTTAACATATTTAATTATTGTTCAAGCATCTATTGTTCAAGCATCCAATCAATATAAAGTCCAAATCCTTTAGTCGCATCATTTACAAACACATGAGTAACAGCACCAATAAGTTTGCCATTTTGAATTATAGGACTACCACTCATACCCTGAACAATTCCTCCGGTTCTTTCTATTAAATCTTCATCTGTAACACGAATAACCATACTTTTTTGGTTACTTGATGACTGAAAATTGGTTTTAATTATTTCAATATCAAATTCTTCTATTTTTTCTCCATCAATACAAGATAATATTGTTGCATCACCAGGACTGGCAGATAATCTCCCTCCTATTTCAATTGAGGTCTTATTTGCTGTAAATGTTTCTATATTATCTAAATAACCAAATACACCATACTCACAATTTTTATCCACACTTCCTTCAAGGTTTTCTCTACTAAAAGTACCCATAAGTTCACCAGCCTTACCAGAAGTACCTTTCTTAACGCCTAGAATTCTACCCTTATAAATATTGCCACCACTAATATCAATTGGTTCAGTTGAACCATTTTCAGCAATAGCGTGACCAAGGGAGCCAAATCTTTTGGTTGTTGCATTAACAAATGTTAATGTACCAATACCCACAGCATCTTCTTTGACCCATAATCCTAGTTTGTAAGTATTGCTCATTTTATCAAGTGCAGGAAGAATTCCAACTTCCATAACATTACCACCACGCATAACAGTTAATTTCAATTCTCTGCCATCATAACTATCTAATATGAAATTGATATCTTCAACAGAATTTATTTCGATACCATCAATATGGGTTATAACATCTCCTGCTTGAAGTCTGCTATTTTCAAAAGGTTTCATAATTCCATTATTTGATAAAATATAATTACCACCAATTAGTATTACACCCTTGGACTGAAGAGTAAATCCTAGAGAATTTCCACCAGCAAAATATCTATTAGGCTCAATAACATTAACTCTAAGTTTTTTGATAGTAAATAAATCAAACAACTTAAAATCAACAAGATACTCTTGAATATCTTCATTATCAGTCAAAGAAACTGTTTGTACATTTGGACTAATGAAAAAATTCGAATTAAGCATATCCTTAAACTCTGTTGAGGTAACATACATATTATTCTCAAGAGACACATACAAATCATAAGGAAAAAATATTGAAGCAACTAAGAATATTGAGATAAGCAGAAAAAAACAAACTTTTTTCTTAATTCTCATAAAAAATACTCCTAAAGAGAATAATCTTTAAGAGTATTTTGTTTAAATTTAATTAGTTTATTCATATATATGACTGACAAAATTTGCTAAAATTCTTAATAAAATTTTGTTACATATTCTTTAAATAAGATTTATAACCATTAGAACTATCAATAATTTCTTTAGAATGACTAATAGAAGTTTCATTAATTGAACCACTTAACATTCTAGAAATCTCCAAAATTTTGTCTTCTTCATTTAATTTTTTAACCGAAGTAATAGTATTATTACCTTCATCATATTTTTCTATTTTGAAATTTGTATCACCAAAACTAGCAATTTGTGCTAGATGCGTAATACATATCACTTGATTAGTTCTAGAAATTTCACAAATCTTCTTTCCAACAACTCCACCAATCTCACCGCCAATACCTGCATCAATTTCATCAAATATACAAGTTTTCTCTTGGTCATTATTTTGAAGAGATTTAAATGCCAACATAAACCTACTCATCTCACCGCCAGAAATAATTTTAGTAAGCGGTCTTGGCTCAACACCCAAGTTAGCACTAAATAAGAATTCTAAGTTATCTGCACCGTTACAATCAACAATGCTTTCAATATTATCTATATTAATTTCATTATTAAATACAACTTCAAAGTTTGCATTTTTCATACCAAGTTCTCTTAACTCTTGTTCAAACTTAGCTTTGAAATTTTTAATCTCATTTATTCTAACTTGTCTTAATTTAGAACAAATATCAACCAGTCTAGATAAAAGTTCTTGTTTATTAAGTCTTAATCTTTCAAGTTCTTCTTCAGCATTATTAAGAAGATTTAATCTGTCGGACATTTTTTCTTTATATTCAAGAACCTCAGGAATAGTTTTACCATACTTTCTTTCAAGGTCTTTGATAAGCATAAGTCTATCTTGAAGCATATCTAGTTCTTCTTCAGAATATACAACAGAATTTTTCTTATTGTCAATTTCAGATACAATATCTTGCATCTCATATCTAAGAGAATATAGTCTCTCTTTTAAACTGGACACATCACTATCCACACTCTCAATTGAAGTTAGACTATTAATAACAGTCTTAATTGCATTCTCTATACTATATTCACCATCAAGAATCTGAGAAGCATTATCATAAGCAGAAACAATCTTCTCAAAATTCTGCATAGAAACAATTTTATTTTTTAATTCTTCCTCTAGCCCATCATATAGATTTGCCTCATCAATTTCTTTAATTTGAAATTCAAGAAGTCGAATATTATTCTCTCTATCTTTATCAAGACCACCAAGTTCTCTAATTTGTGCATTAATATTATGAAGTTCTTGCAAATACTCAGCCAAAGTATCTTTATGTTCTTGAAGGCTATCTTCGAACATAGCATCAAGCAAAGACAAATGATTATTACTATCAAGAAGCATAAGGCTATCGTTTTGACCAAAGATATCAATAATTAGATTAGATATTTTTCTAACAATATTAAGAGTTACAAGTTCTCCGTTAATCCTACACTCATTTTTTCCACTTAGATTAAATTGTCTAGAAATAATAATAGTTCCTTCATTATCAAGTCCAACAGAATGCAGAATATCTGTAATATCTTGATTATTAACATCAACAGAAAAAACTCCTTCAACTCTCGAGTACTCTTGACCAGATTTGATAAAAGTCTTATCAGCTCTAACACCAGTTAAAAATAGAAGTGCATCAACAATCAATGATTTACCCGCACCAGTTTCACCAGTAAGCACATTAAAGCCACTGTCAAAAGCAATTGAAGAAGAACTAATCAAAGCAAAATTAGTTATCTTAATATTCTCTAGCATAAACATAACCTTTAAAAGATATTATTACTTTTCCATCAATCAAAATAATTTTATCAAAAAACAAAAAAAAATACAATTAAAGCAATTGTATTTTTAAAACATAATAACAAATTAATCAAGTAGCGAACTCAACTTATCTTTTACAAATGTTGCATCTTCAGTATCAGTTGAAATAACCATAACAGTATCATCACCATATGTACAACCAAGTACTTGAGGAAGTGCTAATTGGTCAACTAGTCCACTTACCATACCGGCAGTACCTTTGATAACTTTGACGATAGTTAAATTCATTGCTGATTTTACAGAGATAACACACTCTTTAAAAATGTTAAGACATTTGTTAGATAGAGTTTGAATAGAAGCATTAACTACAGTGTATTTGTATTTCTTGCTATCAGTTAGAATTTTTATCAACCCCAATTCTTTGATATCTCTACTGATAGTAGCTTGTGTTACATCAAAGTTAGCATTTCTTAGTGCAGTTACTAGTTCTTCTTGTGTTTCAATCTCTTGTAAAGATATAAGCTCTAGTATCTTAGATTGTCTAGAATTTCTCGCCATTATATTTCCACCTCAAAACTATAATTAATTTGTTATAGCAACCACTCCACCAGTAGTTGCTATTAACACTTCGTTTAACCATTTTAAAACCCATAATAGTTAAACATTATTGAAATAACTTAAATGTTAAATCAATCAAACAATACTTAATGATACATAATCTGTCCCCCAACAAACTATTGTATCTATTGTTTTTTAATTCATCACATTAAGTAGTGATTGCTATAATTATACAACAAGTTTTATCTTTATGCAAGAGGTTTTTGAATATTTATTCATTTATTTTTTTATAAAAATTCACAACTTTGCATAAGAAAATTTTAAAATGTATATTTATGCATAAAAATGTATAATGGCTATATTTGGTGGTTTTTTAAACATAAAATCATAAATTTTGATGTTTTGCATAGGTTTTATACATATTTTATGCATATTTATTAGATAAAAATTTTATTTTATTATTTTATAACAATCATATAATTTTAATTTTACACCGCCCCATTTTTATTTCGTGCATAAAACAAAAAATCAATAATGTATAGAAACAATACCTCAATGAATAACTTAGTATAATATTTATTATATGTATATAGAACATATAATAAGTTATATATAATATATACAACAAAAAAACATCATACCAATAAGTATGATGCTTTATTTTTTATTAAAACTATTTTTTAAATCTTGCAACTAAGTCAGCAGTTGTGATTTCAACTTTGTCAAGAGTAGACCTGTTGATTAATTCAACAACACCATCTTTAGCACCCCTACCTACAATTGCAATATATGGAATACCGATAAGTTCAGCATCTTTAAGTTTTACACCAAAACTCTCTTTTCTATCATCAAGAAGAACTTCATCTCTATCATCAATTAGAGTATTGTACAATTCATTGGCAACTTGAGATTGAACTTCATCTTTTGAGTTTGCAACAACAATCTCAAGTGTATATGGAGCAACAATCTCTGGCCATACAATACCATTCTCATCACAGTTTTGTTCAACCAAAGCACTAAATGTTCTACTTACACCGATACCATAACAACCCATAATCATATATTGTTCTTTGCCATTTTCATCTAAGAATTTACACTCAAGAGCTTTAGAATATTTTGTACCAAGTTTGAAGATATGTCCAACCTCAATACCTCTAACAGTTCTAACTGGCTCAGAACAATGAGGACATTTATCTCCAGCTCTCATAGTCTTAATATCAGCAAAGTAATCAATCTTAAGGTCTGATAGATTTGCGTTGATATAATGATAATCCTTTTTATTAGCACCAATAACAAAGTTAACCATATTCTTAACATCATTATCAGCAACAACAATAACATCGTGAAGGTCTTTTGCACCAACATAACCAGCAACAGAACCAATACCCTCAATCTCTTCTGGAGTAGCCATTTCAAGATTAATAGCACCAATATTATTCTTTAACTTAACTTCTTCAACTTCTCTATCACCTCTAACAAGTGCAAGTACAACACCTTTGTCAGAAGAATAAACAACAGCCTTTAGGAAATTATCCTCAGTTGTATGTAAGAAGTTAACTAAATCTTCAATAGTCTTAGCTTCTGGAGTATGAACAAGAGACATATCAAGTTTTGCAACTTCAGAATTGTCAACTTCTTCAAATACACAAGCAGCTTTTTCAGTATTAGCAGCATATCCGCAATCACAAACAATAATCTCATCTTCACCAATATCCGCTTTAACCATAAACTCAATTGAACCAGCACCACCCATAACACCGTTGTCTGCTTCAACTAAAGCAAAGTCAAGACCAAGCTTTGAGAAAACATTAATATAAGCTTCTTTCACTTTATCAAATGACTTATCCATATTCTCATAACTAGTATCATAAGAATAAGCATCTTTCATAATAAATTCTTTTGCTCTTTGTAGACCAAATCTTGCTCTAATTTCATCTCTATATTTGTTTTGGATTTGATATAAAGTTACTGGTAATTGTTTGTAACTATTAATATTCTCTTTAACAAGATAAGTAAAAGGTTCTTCGTGAGTTGGACCAAGGCAATATTCTTTGCCTGTATTGTCTCTAAGTTTGTACATAGTAGAACCAAATGTATCTAGTCTATGTGCATAGATTTCTTGAGGAAGAAGAATTGGCATTTGAACCTCAATACTTCCACATTTGTTCATTTCATAACGAATAACATTTTTAATTTTTTCAAGCACCTTTAGACCCATTGGTAAATAACTAAAAATACCATTACCCATTTGTCTAATAAAACCAGCTCTAACTAGCAACTTATGACTATTAATTTCTGCATTAGCTGGGTCTTCTCTAAATGTTTTAAAAAACATATTTGATAGTTTCATAATCTTTCTCCTAATCTAAACTTTCTTCTCTATAAGCATCTAAATCCTTCTTAATAACATTAACCTTACCTTTAATTTCATTAAGCTCACCTAGACACTCTTTAGCAAGAGTTACACCTTGCTCGTACAATTTAACACCCTCATTAATACTTAAATTCGGGTCTTCCATAGAAGCAACAATATCTTCTATTTTTTTCAAATTCTCATCTAATTTCATTTTACATCTCCACAGATTACACAATCAACTTCACCATCAATCATTGATAAAGTTAGTTTATCTTCACTTTTTAATTTACTTATAGAGTTAATAATCTTAGAATTTTTGAATACTTTTGAATATCCCATTGATGAAATTTTATTTGGATTAAAATTCTCAAGTTTAATATTCAATTTATCTAGATTATTATAATTCTTATCCAGAAGTATGTCAATACCATTTAATTTAGCAATATTTTTGTCTAACCTAACCAAAACCTTATCTGTTAATGAATTTATACGACTATCCATCTTATCGACACTATAGAAAACATCTTTTTCATATGAACTTATTTTACTTAATAAGTTTCGTTCCATAATTCTTAGTGAAGACAAAATTCCTTCATTAACAAGATACTTGTCCCAAGCAACAAGTTCTGCCGCAGCAGACGGAGTTGGAACTCTAAGGTCAGCAACAAAATCTATAATAGTAAAATCTGTCTCGTGTCCAACAGCAGATACTATTGGTTTTTTACAATTAAAAGTAGCAGTCGCAACTAATTCAGAATTAAAAGGCTCCAAGTCCTCCATACTACCACCACCACGAGCAACTATTATAACATCAACATTTTCATATTGCGAAAAAAAGTCAATACCTGTAGCAATCTCTTTTTCAGCACCTACACCTTGAACTTTAACTGGGTATAGAACAATATCTATTGTATCATTTCTTCTATGAGTAACATCAATAATATCTCTGATTACTGCACCTGTAGGACTAGAAACAACACCAATTCTACGCACCCTTTCGGGAATAGGTTTTTTAATAGACGGGTCAAAATAACCTCTTGCTTCAAGTTCAGCCTTAAGTTTCAAGAATTTCTCAAACAGCAAACCCTTACCATAAGGCATAATTGAATAAGCATTGAAAGATAATCTTCCACCTTTAGCATAGTAACTAATACTACCACTAACTAGAACCATATCTCCAATTTTGACATTATCATACTTATTAGCACCGAATAGTACACACGGAAGCATACCACTCTCATCTTTAAGATTAAAATAAGCATTACCATTAGAAATGTTATAACTACCAATCTCGCCAAAAACACAAATATTTTTGAGCATTACTTCTGCATCAAAAATATTTTTAATGTAATTATTAACTTGTGCAACTGATATATAACTATCTACCATCACCTATAACCTTTGCTAATACTCCATTAATAAAACTGTAACTTTTCTCAGTTGAATATTTTTTAGAAAGTTCAACTGCTTCGTTAATTACAACAGATGGTTGAACATCTCCACTTGCAAATTTTAGTTCATAAACAGCAAGAACCAAAATAGCAAGGTCAATTTTATAAATTCGTTCAACTTCATAACCAACTACATTATTTTTGATAATATCAAGGATACTATCATAATTAGAATTAACTCCACCAATTAGTTCGTTAACAAAAAGTTTGTCTGTATCATCTAATACAAACTCCTCATCATTAAACTCTAGTTCCTGTTCGGGCTCGTGAAAAAACTTCTCAAAAACCAATCTAAAAGCATATTCTCTACTTTTCTTTCTACTCATAATTCTTCTCCTAAAATAAAGAAACAAACCCAAGAATTTTATTCAAGGGTTGTAAGTTTTCTTATACAAGTTCGTCTTTAAGTATTTCTACACCTAAAACATGAACATTGATTTTATTAATTTTAATATCTATCATACCAGATAGACTATTCTTAATATTCTCTTGTACCCTAAAAGCAACTTCAGTAACATTGTAGCCAAAACATACATTGATATAAACATCAACTGTCATCGCATTTTTAACATAAGAAACTTTAACACCGTCATAATAGTTATTACTAAACCATCTCTTAAGAGCAGAGCCAAATTTAGTAACAATACTACTAACACCAGCAATTTCTTTAGTAGCTAGATTTATTACAGACAAAACGATATCGCTACCATAAGTAACATTACCCTTTGCTTGTTTTTTGATACTATTCTTATTATCGTACATCATAATCTATCTTTCCTTAAAATTTCATAACAAAGTATTAATGATATGGTTTCAAATTACATACTGCACAACTTTAATACTTTATATACATAATATATCACAAACAACTAAATTAATCAATTAGTTATATTATAAATAATTTTGTTTTTAAGAAAATATTTTTAAAAATTTTTATGAATTATATATACTAAAATTCAAATTAGCAAACCTTAAAAATAGATTATACTTCGATAATTTTAATATTATCAATTACATAATCAGAATTGCTAGTTACAACATCAACAATTTGCGCAACCTCACTAGCTGTAAGACCATTAGTCTCAACCATTACACTAATATTACTTGTTGATGTAGATACAACAACATCTTCAAATCCTTTTGCAAGAATTAAGTTCTCTAGTTTAAGCGCAACTTCCATATTTTTAATAAGAGCAAGTCTTTCAGCTTCAGCAGCTTTCTTTGCTTCTGCAGAAGTAGCATCACTAGCAATAATAGCATCTAAATATAAGATTTCTTGATTTCTAGTCTCTTGTCTGTCATCTCTATAATTACTGAAAAATGTTGCATTAGCAGAAACTTGAGCAGACACCTTATCTGTAGCAAGATTATTAACAAGAATATTAACACCACCAGTTACAAGTAGCAATACACAGAAACTACTCAAAACCAATACTTTTTTTAATTTACTTGACATTTTTTTATGAGTTCTAACTTTTTTAACTTTATTCTTTTCTTTCATTATAATACTCCTTTATACACCTTTTAAAACAGTAACTTGTTCAGTTGAAATATCTAGCAAAGTTGATACGGCTTTTAATAAATTTAATCTGGTTTCTACTTTACCCGCACCACTAGAAACAACAATCACCCCCTTTACTGCAGGTAAAACTTCAGTCATAACCAAAGCACTAGATGAGCCGTTAGCATCTATAATTATAGGACTAGAATATGTAGAAGAAGTAGTAGAACCACTAGAATTAGTACTAGAGGTTTTATCTTGTTCATTAGCATATATAAGTTCAGGACTACCATCAACAGTAACCATAACACTAACAGTTCCAGCACCATCTACTTTAGACAGAACATCAATTAATTTGTTCTCAATTATTTTACAATAATCCATAGTACTAATATAAGAACTTGTAGTAACCACATTACTGCTTGTACTTTTTGATTTACCAGAACCAAATCCAAATAACAATATAACACTTATTAGACCAACAATAACAAGCAAAATGATTTTAATATTTTTCTTAGTCATTAGACCTTCTAACCTTGCAAATATTGATTTGAACCTACTCGTACTACTATTACTATTCGAAACAACAACCACTTCTTTATCCATAAACAATTATCCTTTCAGCATCAATTTTCAACAAACCAGAAACCTCTTTGATTATTACTTCATATTTATTTATATTCGTTACATTTTCAGTTAGAACTAAATTAGTTGTATCCAAATAAATTTTATCAATATAGAATTCATCTTCTGACAAAATGATATCAATTTTTACAATTACACCACTAATACCACAACTTTTTAAATGTGTATCAATTCTTGTCTTTATAGATTGTATTTTTGCTTCTTCGAGATTATTAATAAGCTGTTGATTAACACTACCACCTAGAGTTAATTTGTCTAAATCTATATTTAGAATAGGAGTAATCATAACAACAACAGCAACAATACCAAAAATCGTTTTACATAGAGTATTAGTTTTGCCATTAGGATAAATCAAATCAAACAGAACACCTAAAAATATCACTCCAGTTATAGACAGTAACCAACTCGACATTTAACCTACCTCTAAAAAATATTAGCCGTACACATAATAAGAGCTATAGTTATCAAATACATAAAAGCAACTCCTAAAATTATTACAATCGGCATAATTAATAGCTTTGAGCAATTAGTAGAAAATTCGCTCAGTTTTTTGCTACCACACATTTCAAGTATAGCACCACATAATTGAAGACCTAATTTAACTATGACAATTGATACAATTGGAGAAATTATTGTTAAAAATAATATAAAAAATCCAACCAATCCTATTGTATTTTTTACAAGCACAGACCCCAATACTAGAAAATCCATACCATCTGAAATATAAGAACCAATAATTGGTATATAACTTTTAACAGCAAACTTAGTAGCCTTGATACTAACACTATCATAACGACCAGCAGTTATTCCTTGTATAGACAAAAAACCAGTAAATAAAGTAAATACAATGCCTACCGCCCACTTAAATACACTTGTTAAAAAACCTTGCAATTTATTCAATTTAACCGTATCAGTAAGATTTCCAAGAATAGCAAGAACAAATACTACTATAAAAATAGGATACAATAATTTTTCAAAAACAAAACCAACAATTGCAGTTAGTACCGCAACCAAAGGATTATATATTGCAATAGAGGAAAAAGAACCAATCGAAGTCATCAATGCAAGTAGAATAGGAAACAAAATTTCCATCTGTTTCAATAAAGAACCAAGAGTTGTAGATACTAGAGCAAGAACATCTTTGAATACAAATATAATCGTAATTATCATTACAGACATACAGACAAAATGTATAATATCACTTGTATCTGAGCTATTCTTAAATTCATTGATTAAACTAGCAAGTATACCAATTGCAAGTATTGTAAATATAAATGGCAAAAACTCTCTTATGTCTACTAAAAATAAACTAATAAACCCTTTAATAACACTAGAATAATTTGTAGAAAACTCACCATTTAAAACTTCAACTACTTTATCCTTTATAGTTCCATTAAATAAATCCAATGTATCCAAATCTTCAACAAGTTCATTCAGTTCGCCAAAACTAATACCATCTATAACTTGCATAACAACTTCAGACAATCTAATTTCGTTGTTATTACTTGTACTGGCAGAAACATAATTAGAAGTATGGCATAATAGAAGTAAAAATATAATAAGCAATAATGAACCAAGCATAAGCCAAATTCTTGAGTATTTAGATTTATCATAAAATAATTTCGATATTTTCATTAAACAAGTTCCAATATCATTTCAAACAAATTTCTTATTATCGGCATACTTACCACAAAAATCATTATCTTACCAGCAAGTATAACTTTATCGGCTATTGAGTTATTTCCGCTATCACGACAAACACTTGCAGAGAACTCAACAAGATACCCTAGCCCTACAATTTTTAGCAGACTAGCAAACAAATTACTACTAATTCCAGTCTTGTCTATCACTTCTTGAAAAAAAGCAAATACTTCAGTTAAATAATTAAGAATATAAAGAAGTAAAACAATACTACCAACAATCAAGCATAAGAGAGCATATTCAGGTTTAACTTGTTTCAGAAACACAACAAGCATTGAAATAATTATTCCAAGCACCAAAACTTTAACAAGAACCACCCATACCTCCAGTTCTACATAGAAAATAAAGATTTAACAGTAGTAAACAATTCGCTAATCATACTTGTAATACTAAACAAAACAACTATTATCCCTGCAAGTGTTACAAAAGTTGCAATTTCTTCTTTGCCAGAAAGTTTCAAAATCTGATTAATAACCGCAGTCAAAACACCTATTCCTGCAATTTTAAAAATTATATCTATATCCACTTTTGCCTCTTAAATTAAAATAATAAATATAGCTAGTCCAACACCAATAATTAATTTTAAATACATTTTACCATCTTTATCGAGAAGTTCTTTTGTAGTAGTTTTTTTATCTAAAAATTCACCTTCATAATAGTTAATATTATTAATCTCATAACCAACATCACCTCTACCCAAACTCTTAATAAAACCCTCAAAAACTAGCAACTCTTCTTTAGTCAAAATATATGACTTTCTATTACTCAACTTATCGTATAGAATATTTTTAGTGAGAGAAGACACTCTCTTTTCTGCACTTGATAATAGTTCATCTATTGTATTTTTATTAAATGAGATATTATTTTTCAGCATTTTACATAAATAAACCATATCTTTATAGACAATATGTTTGTAGTAATATTTAAGATAAACAAGAATTGCTAGTACAACAAATAAAATAAGTAATACAATTAAGAAAATAAGTTTCATTTACACACCTATCAAATGTAAATTTTCATTAAACACACCCTTAAGCGTTCCAACACCGTCATCTTTGCTAAGAACAATATATCTAGTAAAAAGTTTCTTATTCAAAACATCTTTAAAATCTCTCTTGTTCTTTAAGTCAAAAATATCACTTGCGTGAATACTAGCAATAACTTTAACACCAGAAGTCATAGCATTTTCTATATCTTCCAAATCTTTCTCAATATTAATTTCATCAGTGATAATAACATCTGGTTTCATACTTCTAATACCATTATTAAGTGCAAATTTTTTGGTTGAATTTGAATAACAATCAACATTTCTAAGTTTAACAATATCCTCACCATTAAAAACATTTAAAAGTTCTTGCCTCTCATCTACTATCAAAATATTAAGAAGATTATTCCTAATAGATAGTTGATAAATTATATCTCTTAGATATGTAGTTTTACCTGCCCCTGGTGGAGATATTATCAAAGTGTTATTAACCTCTTCATTAGAAAATAAATAATTGTATATTCCTAAACTACAATTCTTGCATAGATGCGGAAATCTAAAATTTAGAGAAGAAATATTCTTGATTGTTTTAATCTGATTATCTACAGAAACAACTTCGCCACACACACCAACTCTAATTCCACCATCATAACTAATATAACCATTAATAAGTTGGTCATTTACGCTATATAAAGAGCGTTTTACTAGTTTTTGCATAATACTTTGCAGAGTACTAGAATTAACAACAATTGCATTAGAATTATCTTTCGAAAGTTCATTGTCATTTAAGTAATAATTCTCACCAACAATATTAACCACAACTGGATTATCAGCCCTCAGTCTCAACTCACACAGATTACTATAAGGCACTTTTGAAAGAGCCTTAGATAATCTCTCAGATAGAACCTCACTTAACATATAACCTCCTAAGAAATTAAATAGCAAAAACTAGTATAGTTAACAATAATTCATATACACTATAGAGTATTCATAAGACTAGATAAATAAGATTAAAACAAAAAAAGAATATGGATAAGAGTTTCCATATTCTTCAAATAATTACAAATTATAACACTATATATTTAGAATATATACAAGTAACTAGTAGTTCAAATATATATCTTTAAGTATTTTGGCATCTCTCGCCATATATTCTTTACTTTCAGAAATAACAGTACAATACAAATCATACTCTTTTAATATCTCAGCAAGTGGGTCAAAATCGGGACCATAGATTGCATCTTCAAGAGTTAAATGTTTAACTTCACCTTTGGAAGAATACTCAATTTTACTAAAATGTATATGAGCAATATTAGTTTTTTCTCTACCAATAACCTCTATACTTCTATCAATAATTTTTCTATAATCTTCCTTAGTCTTAAGAGTTCCTTGAGTTAAAGCATTAATATGTCCAAAATCAAAAGTAGGAATAAAATTATCAGAAATAGTACAGAAGTCTAGTATTTCTTCATAAGTACCAATCTGTGCAGACTTACCCATAGTCTCAAGACAAATATACATATCAGAATAACCCGCTTCCTCAATTTTATCTTGAAGGACAATTAGTCTCTTCTTACACAATTCAACCGCTTCTTCTCTAGTCATTTTACCTTGAGAAGCAGGATGAACAACAAGTCTATTTCCTCCAAGAAGTCTTAATTTTCTAAGACTTTCTAATACATAGCCATAACTTTTTTCTGCATTTTCATCAAGAGGTGTTGCAAAGTTAATATAATACGGAGCGTGAACAGAAATGGCAATTCCATATTTTTTCATCTCTTCTCCAATTGCAACTGCAGTATCATCAGGCAAAGTAAATCCTTTACCAAAAGAATATTCATAAGCATCAAGTCCAATACTCTTCAGCCACTCAGGTGCTTGGATTGTTCTTTTATATCCAGCATCATAGAATGTTTTGCAGTTTCCTGCAGGTCCAAATTTTACCATAATTAATTTTCCTTTTGTTCATATAAAAAAGTATCAATAATAAGCTCGTTTGTATTACACTTAGCAACTCCAATAATCTCATCACCACACATTACAAAGGTAGGATTAACAAAAGTTAAGCATTTAGGTTTTTTGCCATTAAGCAAATCTATCATAATATCTTTGTTAACCTCGAACCTATCGAAATTATTAAAGGCATCTACAGGACTAATAACATAGTCATCACAACTATTCAAATCCAATAATTTATCAAGTTCAATAGCATTATCTTTAAGAAATGTACCAGTCTCAATTCTCTCAAGATAACTCATACAACCATATGTACCACATAGTTCACCCAAATCTCGAGCAATTGCTCTAATATATGTACCGGAACTACAAACAATATCAAACTTATACTGACTATCACTAATTTTCTCAATCAAATCTAGTTGATAAATTGTAATATTCTTAGGCTTTAGTTCAAATTCTACCCCCTCTCTTGCAAGGTCATAAGCTCTTCTACCATTAACACATTTTGCACTATAAAGAGGCGGAATTTGGTCAATACTTCCAAGTAATTTTTTAGAAGCCTCTAACAATTCTTCTTGAGTTGGAATTTGACCATTTTCATTAGTTATGACACCTTCAATATCAAGTGTATCAGTAGTATATCCAAAATCAAAGATAGCGGTATATCTTTTAGTCTTATTAAGCGAATAATCAAACATTCTAGTAGCCTTTCCAATCGCTATTGGCAACACACCACAAGCAAGAGGGTCAAGCGTTCCCATATGCCCAATTTTGCTAATATGGAACTTTTTCTTAAGTTTTTGTACAACAGCATTACTTGTAATGCCTGATGGTTTGTATATATTTAGAAATCCTATCATATAGTTTCCTTTTATAAATTTT
>JAZLDP010000096.1:0-15109 GCA_045614835.1 Clostridia bacterium
TATGGTTTTGATAACTTTGGTGTTATGGAGTTGGATTTTTTGTTTTGTCTTAATTGTATTTTCTATTCCTTGTTATTTATTGCTTTTCGTAATGTGTTTGCAAATTATTTGTTGAGGAGAGTGTTTGATGAAAAAATTAATTGTAACGATTTTGTTGGTTATGTCAAGTATAATGCTTTGTAATAGTGTTCAGGTACTTGCGTCTATCTCTAATCAAAGTGTAGTTCCTAATGTGTATTCGGTTTATGATGAAGATTTTAATCTGCTTTTTCAAAAGGACTTGGTTGAGTTGGGTGATGAGTATATGTCTAAGGATTTTAGGTTGTATGAGGTGGTTTATGTTGATGATAACAACAAAATGGGACTTGCAAAGTTTGTTAGAAATGTTGAAGTTCCTAGAGTTGATATATCTTATGTTCCTAAGCCTATTTCTACTAAAGAACGAAAGATTTGTATGTATATGACACATAATGATGAGAGTTATCTTCCTAGTGATGGTGTGGATAGTGTTTATGGTAATGGTGGAATTAAAGATGTTGCATTGGCTTTTAAAAGTGAACTAGAGAAAAATTTGATAAATGTGTATTTTGATGATACTTTACATATTCCTCACGATACTAGTGCGTATTCTCGTAGTTCTGTTACTGCCAAATCTCTTTATAATAATCATAAACCTGATGCTATATTTGATATTCATAGAGATGCAACAAGTAGAAAATTTTATGTGGCAAATGTTAATGGTGAAGAGAGATGTAAGGTGAGGATTGTTATTGGTAAGTCTAATCCTAATAGAGCATTAAATGAGGAATTTGCTATGTATGTTGTTGCGGTAGCTAATGAGATGTATCCTTGGCTAATTACAGATATTTATTATGGTGGTGGTCATTATAATCAAAGTTTAGATGGAAAGGCTCTTCTTTTTGAGATGGGGACTTATCTGATGGAAAAGGAAAAAGTTATTGCTAGTACCAAAGAACTAGCTGATGTTGTAACAACTGCTCTATACGGAACAACGGTTAATGAAGAAACTGGAGACTTAACTATTAATGGTGTTGAAGATGAAAAAAATGTTGTTATTAACGAATATATTGCAGAAAAGCAAAAGGTTAATTGGGGTGGTTTTGCTCTAACAATTAGTCTAATATTTTTTGCTGGTGTATGTTGTTATGTTACTTATGTTTTAATTAGATTTTATAGAGTTAAGAACTCTAAGTAGTGTATAATTGTGTTTGTTTAGTGATTTTATTGTTGATTTGAATTAATACAAGTATTTGTTCTTTTAAATACCGCTTAAATTTTGTTCTTATATGTCGACTATAACCTTTGTTGGTTGTGGTCGATTTTTTGTAAGATTAGGTGGTTGATGGTGCCTTTTTACAAAAAATAGTTGCAATTTTATATATATTCGTATACAATTAATTGTATTAAATATTATAGTAGGTGTATTATGCGTAAACCTTTAGTGGCTTTGATAGGTAGACCCAATGTTGGCAAAAGTACATTTTTCAATACTGTTTGTGGAAGAAGAATAAGTATTGTTAAAGATATGCCAGGTGTTACAAGAGATAGAATTTATGGCGATGCCGAATGGTGTGGCTATGCTTTTTCTATTGTTGATACTGGTGGTCTTGATGTAAAAAATAAAGATGATTTCCAAAATAATATTACTAGACAAGCTCAAATTGCAGTAGAACTTGCTGATGTGGTGCTGTTTATGGTAGATGGCAAAGAGGGGTTAGTTGCAGCCGATTATGATGTTGCTAATTTCCTTAGAAAATATAATGTACCAGTCGTTCTTGTTGTTAACAAACTTGACAATAATGAAGTTGACAAAACTTATGAATTCTATTCTCTAGGAATAGGTGAACCATTTGTTTGTAGTGCGGAAAATAACAAGGGTTTAGGCGAAATTCTTGATGAATGTGTTAAACATTTTGATAATAAAATTTCTCCTGAAGAAGATGCAAAAAGAATTAAAGTTGCTGTTGTTGGTAAGCCAAATGCTGGTAAGAGTTCTATCATTAATAAACTTCTTGGTGAAGATAGGGTAATGGTAAGTAATGTTGCTGGTACTACAAGAGATGCTATTGATACTCCGTTCAGATATAATAATCAAGATTACTTGCTTATTGACACTGCAGGAATTAGAAGAAAAAGGTCTGTTCCTAACGAAAGTGTTGAATTGTATAGTGTTTTAAGGGCCTTTGATGCTATCAGAAGAGCAGATGTTGTGGTAATGGTTGTTGATGCTAGTGCAGGACTATCTGAGCAAGATGTTAGAATTGCTGGTTTTATTCACGAAGAGGGTAAGCCAAGCATTGTTGTTATGAATAAGTGGGATTTGATTGAGAAAGATAGTTATTCTATGAATAAGTTTAACGATATTCTTAATGAAGACCTTAAGTTTATGGGTTATTTTGTACCAGTTTATACTTCTGCTATGACTGGTCAAAGACTTAATAAAATTATGGAAAATGTAGAAAGAGTGTATGCTAATGCAAATAATAGAATTTCTACAAGTATGCTTAATGAAATTCTATCAAATGCTGTTAGTGTTAACGAACCTCCTTCAAGAAGTGGTAAGAGATGTAAGATTTACTATATGACACAAGCGAGTGTTGCTCCTCCTACTTTTGTAGTGTTCTTAAATGATAAAGAACTAATGCATTTCTCTTATGTTAGATATTTGGAAAATAGTATAAGAAATGCGGTGGATTTCTCTGGTACTCCAATTAGGATAGTTTTAAAAAGTAAATCTGATAAGGAATAATTTTTATGGAATTAATGGATATTTTGATACTAGTTTTCGGCGCTATTATAAGTTACTTTTTAGGCGGAATTAGTGTTGCAAGGTTAATTACTCGCAACAAAAAAGAAGGTAATATAGTTAAAAGTGGTAGTGGTAATCCTGGAACTATGAATATGTTGAGAACTCACGGTTTAACAATGGGTTTATCAACACTATTCTTTGATGCACTTAAGGGTGCTTTGCCATCATTGTTTGGACTTTTGTATTTTGGTAATTATGGTGATAAAATTGCGTATATGGCTCTATTTATATTTGGTTTTAGTGCTGTTATTGGTCATATTTATCCTGCTTACTATAAGTTTAAAGGCGGTAAGGGAATTGCGACTACGCTAGGTGTTTTTGCTGTAGCAGACCCTGTAACAACAGCTGTTTTATTCGCAATCCTATTTGTAACTCTATATTTTATCAAAATTAGTTCTGTTGTAAGTCTTTTGTTTATTACTATTAATGCAATTGTTCAGTTGTTTAGGGATTATTCAAAGAATAATTGGGTAGTAATAATTCTTATGATTGCAATGGTGCTTGTTGACATTATTGCACATAAACAAAACTTAATTAGACTAATTGATGATAAAGAAAATACCGCAGACTTGCACGAAGGACTTATTAAAGATATTGAGAAACTGAAAAATAAAAAACAAGAGAAATTGAATAAAAATCTTGAAAAAAAGAAGAAAATCAATGAAAAGTATGAGAAAAAAATTGCTAAGAAGAGTGAGGAGATTTCTCGTATAAATGAATTAAATTCTACCAATGAAACACAAGATGTTGAAACTCTTGAGAAATCTAAAAAAGTTAAGAAAACAAGTAAAAAGAAATAATTATATAAATAAAATCCTTGAGAGTGCTCAGGGATTTTTTTGTGATATAAGAATAAAGGTAAAGTCTATTGCATATAAATTTTTAAAACTCGTACAAATAGCAAAGATATTTGAGTTTCGAAACGGAGGATTTATGTGTAATTACAAGGTATATAAAGATATTGCCGAGAGAACAAATGGTGATATTTATGTTGGTGTTGTAGGTCCTGTTAGAACAGGAAAGTCAACCTTTATTACTAAAGTTATGGAGAATTTGGTTCTTCCTAATATTGCTGAAGGATATAGCAAAGAACGAACTAAAGATGAACTTCCACAAAGTGCTGATGGCAAATTAATAATGACTACTCAGCCTAAATTTGTTCCAAACGAAGCCGTAAAAGTAACATTAGATAATGATGTTAACTTTAATATTCGTTTGGTTGACTGTGTTGGATACCTAGTTGATGGTGCAATAGGTCACTTGGAAGATGATAGACCAAGGTTAGTTACAACTCCCTGGAGTGAAGAAGAGATGCCTTTTGAAAAGGCGGCTGAAATTGGAACAAATAGGGTTATTAACGAGCATTCTACAATATCAGTAATGGTTACAACTGATGGTAGTATATCAGGTCTTGCTAGAGATAGTTATGTAAGTGCCGAAGAGAAAGTAATAAAAGAGTTAAAAAATTGTGGCAAACCGTATGTTTTGATTGTTAATTCCACACATCCAAGCAATCCAGAAACTGTTAATTTAGCAAAGGCCTTGGGTGAAAAATATTCTTGCAAGGCACTTGCAGTAAATGTCGAAAATCTAGATAATACGAATATTAATGATATTTTTAATAGTATCTTAGGTGAATTTCCTGTTGTTAAATTTGGAGTTAAGATGCCTCAATGGATGCAAATTCTAGACTATTCAAGCGTAATTGTAAAAGAATTAATTGGTGCAGTAAAAAATATTATTGATGGTGTTGAAAAAATCAATGATTTAGATGATAATATTGAACTTATGAATGTATCGGAATATTTTGAGTCTAGTATTCAGAAAACTACTGATTTAGGGCAAGGTAGGATTATGCTAGAGGTTGTTCCTAAAGATGGTTTGTATTATAAAGTTTTAAGTAGTGAAAGTGGTTGTGATATTAAAAATGAATATCATTTAATTTCATATATTAAGGGATTATCTGAAGCAAAAGTGCAATACGACAAGTTAAAAAATGCTATTGCTGATGCTGAAGAAAGTGGCTATGGTGTAGTTCATCCTGTACTAGATGATTTAACTTTAGAAGAGCCTAAAATGTATAAATCTGGCGGAAAATTTGGAGTTAAATTAAGAGCCAGTGCACCTAGTCTGCACATTATGAAAGTTAATGTAGAGACTGAGGTTAATTCAATGGTTGGTAATGAGCAACAATCAGAAGAACTTGTCAAGTCTCTTATGAACGAGTTTGAGAATAATCCAAAGGAAATTTGGGACACAAAAATCTTTGGCAAGAGCTTGTATTCTCTAGTTAATGAAGGTCTGCAGAACAAACTTCTTGTAATGCCACAAGAGGTTCAGAAAAAAATGCGAAAAACTCTTGGTAGAATTGTAAATGAAGGCAAGGGGGGAGTGATTTGTATTTTATTATAATTTGCTTATTATGGAAAAAGAAAAAGCCTACAAATGTAGGCTTTTTGCGTTATATTACATTGAATAGTCTTGTGTGTTTTGTGCTTTGTATAACTTTTGTGTAGGCTGTGAAGAAGCAGAAATCTTTAGTGGTTGCATTCCTTTGTCTGTTTCTGCAAGTGCTTGTGTAACATTGGTGATATTAACAGGTGTTACATATCCTGTAGATGGGCTTTTTTCGTAAGAAATTAGTGCGACTTCTAAACTTCCATCTTGTAAATATTCGCTAATATTATCTTTTTTTTCTCTGCCAAGTAAATATTTTTCGCTAATAGTTTTAGGGGTAATAGCAAGTGTACCTGATATAATACTATCAGATTTAACTGAAACATAATAAGGTAATACGGCTTCGGATAGTTCAGAGACAGAGAAGCAATTGTAATTATCATTGTCAAGACTTGCGTGTTTGGTTGTTCCAAGTAGGGCAACAATATCTGTTCCGATAGGTCTTTCGCTATGGAATTGCGAACTTCTTAGATAGTCAAAAGCACTTGCGGTATTTTCTATACTCATATCTTTAGTATTCATATTTTTCATAATAAACTCAAGAATTTGAGATTTTTTTGTGAAGCCTTGTTCGTATGCTTCCTCGTATACAGGACATCTAATAGATGTAATGACAATATCTCCATCTAAGTCTTTATATCCATAACAAGCAAATTTAAGTGGTTGGCATTGTTTACCATTAGACATATTTAAGGAAGTGATGTAGTGGTCTAAATCTCTTAAATGTTGCAAATATTTATTTGCATCCTTGGTAAAGTGGATAATAGCAGGTTTGCCAAATCTATTCTGTTCTGTAGCGAATACTTGGTTTGGAACAGGGGTGTTTGCGGGTAAATCTACAGGTGTTGTATGATTTGCTCTAGCAATACTACTAAATACTTTGGCACATTCGCTATTGTATCCAATTACATTGTTGATAAGTCTTGCTTTGTTTGGCATAGTTAATACCTCCTAATTATTTGCTAATTAATTATGTGTATGATACACTTATCAGTAGTAGTTTTATGTTTAAAACCACACAAATTTAATTATAAATATTATAACATAAAAATTGCAAAAAATCAACTAAGTGTAGGGATTTATGAGAATTATTATAGTAAGTGATAGTCACGGAAATAAAGATGGTTTTGAGAAATTGATGACAGAAGAAAAATTTGATTATCTATTTTTCTTGGGTGATGGTCTAAATGATTTAGGTCTATATGATAGTCTAGAAAATGTTATTGTTGTATCCGGTAATTGTGACTTTTTCTCAGTGGTGCCTAATGAAAGGATTGTGAAAATTGGTAAGTATAGTATACTTGCTACTCACGGCAATAGATATGGTGTAAAGAGTGGTTTATCTAAAATTAAAGAAAGGGCAGAAGAAGAGAAAGTTGATTTTGTTTTCTTTGGCCATACTCATAAAGCAACAATTGAATATATAAATAATATATATTACATAAATCCAGGAACATTTTATAAAAATTCAAGTGGTGAAAGTGTATATATGGAGGTTGTTTTGAGCGATAATGATATTAAAATTAATTCGTTGAGAATATGATTTGATTAAAATTGTTTATATGATGGGTAATTATAAAAGTACTAAATTTAGGGGTTTTATAAAGCGCTCTAAATTTAGAGAAAAAGTAGTGGGGAAGAGTAAGCAAAAAGAATTTGAAAAAATTAAAAAAAATTAAAAAAATCCGTTGACAAGTGTGGTTATAGATGGTATTATTATAATGCATTTTGCAAAATATGGTTAAATGTTGTGCGGGTGTAGCTCAATGGTAGAGCCCCAGCCTTCCAAGCTGGTTGCGTGGGTCCGATTCCCATCACCCGCTCCATTATTCAAATGTGCACCAGTAGCTCAGCTGGATAGAGCACCGCCCTTCTAAGGCGGGTGTCAGGGGTTCGAATCCCTTCTGGTGTACCACTTTATATTCGTGGTGGATATAGTTCAGCTGGTAGAGCGCCAGATTGTGGCTCTGGAAGTCGTGGGTTCGAGTCCCACTATTCACCCCATTTTATATTTGTTGGGGTATAGCCAAGTGGTAAGGCACGAGACTTTGACTCTCGCATCCGTAGGTTCAAATCCTGCTACCCCAGCCATTTTATTACTTACATATCGTACCACTTATAATATGGCCTATTAGCTCAGTTGGTAGAGCACATGACTTTTAATCATGGTGTCCCGCGTTCGAATCGCGGATAGGTCACCATATATGCGGATGTGGCGAAATTGGCAGACGCACCAGACTTAGGATCTGGCGGGAAACCATGGGGGTTCAAGTCCTCTCATCCGCACCAAGAAAATTAGCGAACTTCGGTTCGCTTTTTTCGTGTCTTGCGGTGAGAGGCGATGCTTCGAATCTATTTTTTTCAAAACACTTGAACCTGTATTTGTCGCTTATCGATACAAGTATCTTCGCTCCAAAATATACTCGTTAGCTCGTATAGACAAGTCCTCTCATCCGCACCAAGAAAATTAGCGAACCTCGTCCCCTTTTTCGTGTTTTGCGGTGAGGGGTGATTAAATATAACTATAAGATTTATACTTATAGTATAAAATCATTTTTGAATAAGTGGATTTTGTGGTATTATCTCTTTTGTAAAGGGTGATTATATGAAAAGATTAAATATAAAACAAATAGATGAAATTGTTGAAGTTATTACAAGTGGTGGTATTGTGGCTCTTCCTACAGATACAATATATGGTTTTTCTTGTCTTGCTACCAATAACGAAGCTATAAAAAGACTGTGTAGTCTTAAAAATCGTGATGATGGAAAACAATTTATTCTACTTGTGTCTTCTAAGTTTAATTTGAATAATTTGTTGGATATGAGTGATGGTATTAGGGAGTTTATTTCTGCACATACACCTAACAATTTAACTATGATTGTTAATAAAAAAAATACTATTAAATTAGCTGATATATTTGAACTACCAACACTTGCTATTAGGATACCTAATAATGGGTTTTTGGAGGCGATTCTAGATAAAGTGGGCTATATGGTTAGTACTTCTTGTAATCTTCAAGGAGAACCTTTTTTGAATGATTATAATTCTATTACTGAGGCTTTTCCTGGCATAGATGCGATTGTTGAGGCAGAAAGTAGAGATGCTAGTCCATCTACAATTGTTGATTTAACTGGAAATGATATCAAAGTTGTTAGACAAGGTGAATATATAATTGATTAATAAATTTGTAAAAACAGTATTGAAATCTTTCTTAATTTGTGTTAAAATATTTATATGAGTTTAGAAATTAATGAGTATTTTAAAAATCAATATTTGACTTGTGGTAATACATATGATAACTTTGTTTTTCATAATTGCCCAAAAGAACTACTAAATGTTGCAGAGCAAACTTTATCAGAAGGAACTGAGAGGTGTACTCCAATTGTTCTTCGAATTGATAAGCAAATTGAAGATAAGTTGTCTCAAACTTTAGATGCTTGTTCTGATGACTTTCAAAGGGGTGTTTTTGCTAGAACTTATTTCTCTGCTAGTGTTATGAGGGAGATGTTAAACAAGTTCAATACAACATTTCGTCATCATACTATTCCAGGTATTGATGGTGGTATTGAAAAATTGCTAGGTGGAGATTTTGAGGGCTCAAAAAGATTTTACTTTATGGCTCCGTTCTTTGAAGAGATACAGTCTTTTGTTAGGAAAAATGGCAGAATTGAACTTGATTTATTATTAGATGATACAAGTAATGTTTTCTTGCAAAGGGCTATTAATGATAGTCTTGCATCTCGTACTTCTTTTTCAATTAAAGTTTTTAATACAGGGAAAAGGTTTGTTACTAGTTATACTAATAATGGTCAAATAGTTCAAAGTACACACGATTATATGACTAGAAATGTTGAAGATTATATCAGTTGTCAAGAAGAAAATGTTATGTAGAGTGCCAAATTAAATATTTGGTACTTTTTTCTTGCAGTTATTAATAAATTAGTAATTGAACAATATTTAATTAATTAAATATTAATTTTGTTTTCGTTGACAATTCAATTTGAGTTGTTTTATACTAATCTAGTAAATTTTTAAAAAATCGAGGAAATTATGATACAGATTAAAAATATTGTAAAAACATATTTGTCTGGCGAAAATGAAGTTCAAGCACTAAAAGATGTTAGTATTAACTTCCGTAACAGTGAATTTGTGTCTATTTTAGGACCATCTGGCTGTGGAAAGACTACAATGCTTAATATTATTGGTGGCCTAGATAAGTATACTTCTGGTGATATTGTAATCAATGGTGTTTCTACAAAAGAGTACAAAGATAAAGATTGGGATGCTTATAGAAATCATTATATAGGCTTTGTATTTCAGTCTTATAATCTAATATCTCATTTGAGTGTGCTTGAGAATGTAGAACTAGCACTAAGTATTGCTGGTATGAGTAAGAAAGATAAACGAAAGAAAGCTATGAAAGCTCTTAAAGAGGTAGGTCTTGAGGACCAAGTTAAGAAAAGACCTAATCAATTGTCTGGTGGTCAAATGCAAAGAGTAGCTATAGCAAGAGCAATTGTTAATGAGCCTAAAATAATACTTGCAGATGAGCCAACTGGTGCTTTGGATAGTGAGACTAGTGTTCAAGTAATGGATATTTTGAAGAAGATTTCGGATAAATATCTAATCATTATGGTTACTCATAACGAAGAACTTGCTAATGAATATTCTACCAGAATAATCAAAATTCTAGATGGTAATGTAATTGGTGATAGTAATATCTATATTCCAACAGATGAGGAAGTTGAAAAGGATAGGGTTGCTTACGAGAAGAAAGACACCAAAGAAAAACAAAAACAAAAAGTAAAGAAAATTAAAACTTCTATGGGTTATGGTACAGCGTTCTCTCTATCTTTAAAGAACCTATGGAGTAAGAAGGTAAAGACTGTAATTGAAAGCTTAGCTGGTTCTATTGGTATAATTGGTATTGCTCTAGTTCTAGCGGTTAGTTCTGGTTTTACTAATTACATAAATCATCTACAAGCCAATACTCTTGGTGGTTATCCTGTAACAGTTGGTATGGTGGCAGCTGATATGGATGCTGTTATGAATGGTGGATTGGAAGATTTTTCTAACGCTTTACAAAAAGATGAATCAGAAGATAGTCTAGGCGTATATGATACTATGGCTATGATGGAGAAGTTAGGTCACTTAAACCTATTCAGTGAAGAGTTTATTGAATATGTAGATAATTATGTGGCAGAGGATAGAAACAAGTCTGCTGATGAGAGGGATTTAAAGGCATTTAAGTATGAGTATACTTTACCTTTAAAGATGCTTACTAAACAAAATGATAAAGTGTCTTTAATCTCTAATGATAACTCTGCAAGTATTTTAGGAACTTCTTCAGCAGTTCTATATGAAATAATTGATGAAAAAAGCTGGATACTAGAGAATTATGACTTGGTAGCAGGTAATTATGCTAGTAATGCAGATGAAATTATGCTAGTTGTTGGTAAAGACAATAAATTAGATATCAATGTTGTTAAGAACTTGGGTTTGCCATATTCGGTTAATAGTGAAACAGGTAATTATAATTCAATCAAATATTCAGATGTCGTTGATAATACTGAATATGTCTTAGTTATGAATAATGCCTATTATGATAGTGCTGATAATTTCAAAGAAAAAAATGTAAAAGACGCAAGTGTACTTGCAGACCTTTATACAAATGCAAAAGACTTAAATAACTTTAATGTTGAAAATGATGCTAAACTAAAAGTTAAAATCAGTGGTGTGCTTAAAGTTAAAGATACAGTAGAGACAGAAATACTATCTTCTGGTCTTGTTTATACTCCAGCGCTTAGAGAACTTTACAATACAAATGCGTTGAATTCTGAAATTGTTCAGTATGCTGAGAATATTATTAGTACCAATATTGCTAATGGAATAACTGGTGATAATGCATATAATATTGAGTTTCCTTGGATATATTCAGTAGATGTATCAGAAATGTCAATGATGGGTGGCGGAAGTTATGTGTTTAAATCAACTGGAGTGTATTCTGGTAGTGAGTTAGGAGTATTCCCACAAGGATTTGTTGCTTATACTAATGCTGCGCTTAATATGAATATTACATACAAACAAGCCTATAATATGGCTCTTCAAGCGGTTGGTGTAACTAGAGTTCCTACTGCAATTAATTTCTATCCAACTAGTTTTGATGCTAAACAAAATATCCTTAATATGTTTAATTCTTGGAATAATACTGAGACTGGTAAAACTCAAAAAATTCTATATACAGACCTAACCGAAATGTTAACTAACACTATGGGTCAAATGATTGATATTATCAGTTATGTTCTTATCGCCTTTGCTGGTATATCTCTAGTTGTTTCTTCAATTATGATTGGTATTATCACATATTCTTCAGTAATTGAGAGAACCAAAGAAATTGGTGTTCTTAGAAGTATTGGTGCTAGAAAGAAAGATATTTCTAGAATTTTCAATAGTGAGACTATACTTGTTGGCTTCTTTGCCGGTTTACTTGGTGTATTCATCAGTTGGTGCTTAACATTCCCAATTAGTGCAATTATTAAAGCGGTTGCCGGTGGTGCAGTTACTACTAATCTAGCTATGCTTGAGTTTGGTGATGCTGCTTGGTTGGTAATTGTAAGTACCTTGCTTACAACTATTGCTGGTACAGTTCCTGCAAGAATTGCTTCTAAAAAAGACCCAGTAAGATGCTTAAGAAGTGAGTAGTATGCTGTTTTGTTAGACTGCAAATTGACATATGTTTATATGGGGTGTCTTTAAAATTAAATAAAAAATAAACCTATTTCTCGATTTTTATGAGAAGTAGGTTTTTGTTTTTTGAGTGTTTTTGTTGTTTGTGGTGATGTGGTTGTGTCTTTTTAGATAGGGGTATAATGGGTACTGATTTTGAAGCATAAACAAATGTTGTTTCAATCGTAAATATAAAATATTTAATTAGCAGAAAATATATAATAATTATATTTTTTGTACTAATTTGTTTGACTGAATTTTGTAAAGTTATGTATAATATCTATGTAAAATATTATTTAAAATAATATGCTATGAAAAATATAATTATTTGCGTACGCATATACACGAGGATTTTAAGTATTTACAAGGACTAAAATATATACAATGGAGAAGAGAATATGTATTCTAATAAGTCAAACTCAAATTCTATTGCTTTAGCGAAGACAATCTCTAACAAGAGAGGTTATGTTATCGGACTTGGATTACTTCTAGCATTACTTGTGTTAGTAGCATCTTTTTTCGTAGCAAGACCAATGAGCGCTAATGCAGAAGTAACTACTACTCCTACAGAGACAGTAGCGGTAGTAGAGCCTACAGCATCTGTTGTAGTTGAAGATATTTGGGATAAGGAGAATAATAGGTTTGATACCAACAACCTAACCGTATTCCTACAATATCTTTATGGTGGAGATGATATGCGTCCATCTTATATTAGGGATATGGCAACAGCTCCTATATTCTATGAGAAACTAAACTCGCAAGAATTGAGTTCAGGTGTCTATGGTAATGTTGCTTATTCTGCTAAGATGGCTAATCAAGACATTGTTGTGAACATTGCGGGTGCTAAGTTTACTCCATATCTTCTATCTACTCAATTAGGCGACCCTGTTTTAGACTTAAAACTTGTTGATGAAGAAGTTGTTAGTCCTACAACTAATAAGTCATACGATTTAGTCGGTCATTATTTCTTAGAGAATTATACTGATGTGTGTGACTATTTTGTCGAAGACTACAATGGATTGGGTTACGAAGAATACATTCATATCAACTTAAATACAGTTTTTGATAATGTATACAATTTTGCAAATGCTTATACTGTTCAAGAGAAAACAGATACAACAGAAGGTGTATACGAACTTAATGGTATTAGACTAGTTAATGGTCTACATTATAGTTCTGTTGTTGATACTACTAATGATGAGGGTGAGAGGTCTGTTTCGTTAGTAGGTTCTTCAGTATATTCTGATAATGATGAAGATACTGTAGTTAGACCTTATGCAGCTGTTGTACAAAAAGAAGGTGGTGGTGGTTCTGGTGTTACTTGTACTATGAAGTCTTCTTATTCTGGAACATACTACAGTAACGGAACTAGAAGTTCTTCTTATTATTGTGGAACTAGTGGCGTAACCGTTACTATTAAAACATATAAATCATCTAACAGTTCTTTATATGACACCAGAAGTCATACAATTTCTACTTCTCAAACAAGTTATAGTTCGTACTATTGTTATTTTGCAACAACATTATATGCTCAATCTATGTCTAGTTGTAGTGTAACTTTGAGTGGTAATACAGGTTCTATACACGATGGAAATTCAAAATCTGTAAGTGTTACCGTTAAATATGGTAGTAATTCTTGTAGCTCTAGTTACTATACTGTGTCAGGAACAACAAGTGCTACTAATGCTGGTACTTATACTGTAACTGTTACTGGCAAAACATATTTGTCTGGTTCTGTAAGTAAAACTTGGTATATCAGTGCTTGTAATATCTCAGTAGGAACTATGACTATTGCATCTGCTAGTGGACAACCATATTGTGGTGTTAGTATTTGGCCTACAGTTACTTTGACTTGTCAACACGGTTTAACTTGTAAGGCTGATACAGATTATACTCGTTCGCAAAGTGGCGAAAAAAACTCAGGTCAAACTTGTACAATTACACTTACTGGTAAGGGAAACTATCAAGGAACTAAAACTGGTACATTTAAAATTGTGCAAAGAGATATTACAAATACATCAGTACACAAAGTGTTAACTCAAACATCTTTTACATATACAGGCTCAGCAATTACTCCATCAAGTTATTTCTATATGTATTATTACACTTATGAATCTGCAAAATTCTCAACTAGTGATTATACTTTGTCATATTCAAATAATGTTAATGCTGGAACTGCTACAATGACTATAACAGGTAAAGGAAACTTGAAAAATACTACATCAGTTAACTTTACAATTACACCATACTCTGGGGATTTAACTATTTCTGGTATATCTTCTTCTTATGATTATACTGGTTCTGCTATAAAGCCAACACCAACAGTTACTAGTGGTCTTGGTAGAACAATGACTTCAGGTACGGATTATGCGGTAACTTATTCAAATAATACTGCTGTTGGTACTGCGACAGTTAAAGTAACAGGAAAGGGTAATTATTCAGGAACAGGTAGTAAGACCTTTACTATTATTCAAAGAGCGTTAGATTCAATTTCTCTTAGTGCAACTTCATTTACATATGATACACAAACAAAATCTGTTTCAGCTACAGTTAAGAGTGGTGGTGTTACTTTAACAAATGGTACACATTATACTCTATCTGGTACTAGTGGAACAAATGAGGGTACATATACCGTTACAGCTACAGGTATAAGCCCATATAAGGGTAGTGTGTCTGCTACTTGGAAAATTAACGAAAGAACATCAATTGATTTAACTGCTTTAAGTACAACATCTTATACTTACACAGGTTCTGCTTGCAAACCAACACCTACTGTTAAAACATCTAGCAGTGGATATACGGTTAGTAACTATACGACAACTTATTCAAATAATGTTAATGTAGGAACAGCAACTTGTACAGTTAAAGGTACAGGTACGAATATATCAACATCAGCTACTGATTCTATGAATTTTACAATTAGTGCTAGAAATGTATCGGCAACAACAATGGCTAGTGTATCTTCTTATACCTATACAGGAGCAGCTATTACTCCTACACCTAAGGTTACTTATAATGGTATGACACTTGTTAGTGGAACTGACTTTACTTATAGTTATGCAGATAATGTAGCGAAAGGTACAGCTACAGTTTAT
>JAZLDP010000097.1:0-6410 GCA_045614835.1 Clostridia bacterium
GAAATGATGACAAGTGCTATAATGGAGGCTTTAAAAAATTCAATAGTTAATTTTCTAAAATGGTTTACTTTAGGAATAATTAAAAATAGTTACTGGATATGTTTGATAGCTTGTCTTATAGCATTGTTTTTATATATAGCAGGGCAAAAAAAGGCGGGTAAATATGTTAGTATATCATTTATAGTTTACTTTATACTTCAAGCAATTAAAGGAGTTATAGAGTAATGAAGAAATTAAAAGAAATAAGTTTAGACGATTATTTTGAATTAATAAAACCTAACTATATCTATATAAAGATAACACCGCATAAAAGCATAAGGAATTATAATAGCACTAACATAGCAAAGGCTATAGCTCACACCTACAGAAGTATTAACAGAAGGATATATAAAAAGAAAAAGAAATTATTCTTTGAAACTAATTTTAAAGTTAGTTATGTTATAGATGTAAAAGGAAATGATGTTAATTTTTACTTTATTACTCCTAGTTTTTTGCAAAATATAGTGCTAGAAAAATGTATTGAAATATGGAATAAGGCAACTTTTGAAGTGGTGGAAAAAATTGAAGAGTTGGAGAGTGCGGAAACGTATTCTCTATCTTATAAAAAAGAGGACGCTTTATCTTTAGCAGTAGATAAAAAATCAAATGAGCCTCTTAATAGTATTTTAAGTGTAATGGATATTATGAAGGAAGAGGATAGAATAAGAGTTATATACAATTTTATTCCTGGTAGTCAGTTTGGTTGGTTAGATAGATATAATACAACTTTAGAAAAAATTAAAGACCATAAAAGCATAGAAAAAAAGCAAATGAATTTTGACTATATATCCAGGAGCTTTTTAGTAGGCGTATTTTCTCTATTTGATAGTATAGTACAAGTTATAAATGACTTTACAGGAGGCACACCCGCAGGAGCTAAACAAAGTTTATATAGTGCTATAATAGGGATATTAGAGCAACAACAAAAGTTAAGCCCTAATACTACAAAGAAAAAAGAGACTACTATATTAAATACACAAATTGCAGTATTAACAGAAAGTAAGGACGATACCAGGAGAGAAAACAACGCCTTAAGCGTATGTCAAGCCTTTAGAGTATTAGACGAAGATAACGAGTTAATTTATAAAAAAGAAAAACATAAAATTAAAATAGAGGACTACGATTATAAAATAGAAAATAGCACTTTTTCAGTTGATGAAATATCAAACTTTATACAAGTACCAGGCAGGAGCTTATTACTCCAACACAAAATAAAGCATATTAACGTTGAAGAGGTAAATATACCTAAAGAATTAATGGAAGGCTTTAAAAGGTTAGGACTATCAAAATATAAAGGTAAAAGCATATCAGCATTTTTAGAGAATGAATGGAATACAGGCAACTTACCATTAACGCTTATAGGCTCACAAGGAGGCGGTAAAACTACTTATATAGGTAATTACTCTAAAGACTGTATAGAGGCTAAAGAGGGCTTAATTGTATTAGATTTTATTAAAAATTGTGAGTTATCAGAAACTATAAAAAAATATATACCAAAAGATAAAATAATTGAAATAGATTTGGCTAATAAAAATGATATACAGGGCTTGGGATATAATGAAATAGAAATAAAAGATAATATGGATAGTTTTACTAAGTTAGATTTAGCAAGTTTACAAACTCAACAAACTATGAGTTTGATAGATAGTATTTCAATAGGTGATCCGCTTAGTAGTAGAATGAGAAGGTTTTTAAGTGCTGCTGCTAATGTAGTTTTTGTTCAAGGCTACAATAGTATTAGAAATGTTGTTGAGTGTTTAGAAAATTATCAAAAAAGGGATATATATATAAAAAATCTACCTTTAGATATTAGTAAAGAGTTAGAAGAGGAAATAAACACTTTAAGAGAGCTAGACGAATGGAGCAAAGGGAATAAGAAGGAAGGAACAGAGGCTACAGTTGTAGGGACTAATAGCACAAAAATAGAACACATTTTAGATAGAATAGGTATGTTGAGAGAGGATTTTAAATTAAAGTATATGTATAATAAGCCTCTTAAGGATAATATAAACTTTGTTAAATGTATGGAAGAAGGAAAAGTTGTATTAATTAAAATGAAAGAGGGGGACTTTCCAACTAAAATACAAAAAAATATGCTAGTAACCTATTTTATAACTAAAATTTGGTTATCCTTACAACTAAGAGGAATGAAAAGCGAAAAGCCTCTTAGATGTAATGTAGTAATTGATGAAGTTTTTCAAGCTCCAACAAGTATGGATATATTAGAGTATATATTACCGCAGTCAAGAAAATTCGGTTGTAAATTTGTTTTCTCTACTCAATATATAAATCAATTAGATAAAATATTCAATACACTAGAGGCAAGTGGTAGTAGTTTTATGTTACTTACTGGAAGTACAGAAAATGACTTTAATCACTTTAAAGGAAAAATAGAAAACTTTGAGTATGAGGACTTAAGAGATATGGAGCAGTATAGCTCATTGAATTTAATTAAATATAGTAAGGGTTATAGTAGCTTTATAACTAAGTTACCTAAACCAGTTTAAGAAGAGGCTTTTTTACCTCTTCTATTTTTTTATAATTCTAACATTCTATATATAAAGAATAATATAAACACGATAGCTAAAGTTTGAAATATAAACTCTTGATATTTCCCAGTTTTAAATAATTTTAATCCATATTTCTTTTTACTGAATGGATATAGGAAAGGCACACCCATTACAGTCAATGAATCTAGCAATAAATGTGATAGATAATTTAAGCCCCAGGAAAAAGCAATTAATAAATTTAGCTTTGATATTATTAAAGTAGTAATAACCAACATTAAAATACTATGGGTAATTGTCCTATGTTTTATATGCAATTTTATATCTATGTCAGGAATATAAGCACCTATTAAACCTACTATTGTAACTGGATTATAAAAAACTAAAGGTATAGTTATTGCCGAGCCTATTAATAAATGAGTATGTCTTGTCATTATATCACCTCTTTTATTATTATTATTATTTTGCCTCTTAAAAATCACTATATTCTTTTTTATAATTTTTTATAATAAATTATAATTTTTTATAAAATAAGTATTGCATAGTGTGTCATTAAGTGTTATTATAAGATTAACGAAAGGAGTTGTTAAAAGTGAAATACATTATAGGAGTTAAAAAACTAGCGGAAGAGTTAGGAATATCAAGAGAAACATTATATAGATATATGAAAAAGGGCTTACCTTATCATAATATAAGTGAAAAAAAGAGAATGTTTGAAATTGAAGAAGTTAAAGCCTGGTTAGAAAGAAGGGCGGGAAATGAAACTTTACATTAAATGCAGTCAAAAAGCATATGAAAAAAAGCCAGTAGCTAAAGAAATAATAAATATAACTTATGGCTTAAAAAATAATGATAGCACTATAATAGATTATAAGGACTTTAAAGAGGTTATAGAAAAGGGACACAGTTTTATACTTGCTAAGTATAAGAAAGGCTCTAAAACGATATTTGAGAACGATATAGAATATATAAATGCTATTGCTATTGATGTAGATAGTAAAGTTAATAAAATAAATATGTATGAAATGCAGGGACTTATATATAAGAAAATAGGAATTATGCCTATTATAACCTATCCTACATTTTCTGATACAGATTTAACTAAATTTAGATTAATATATAGATTTGAAAATCCAGTTGACGTTGAAACTTTTAGACTTTTTTATGAGGCTATTGCCTGGAAGTTTAAAAAGTATATAGATCAAGCCACAAAAAACGCTAATAGAATTTGGGCGGGAACTAACAAAAATGTAAATTACTTCGAAAAAGATATACCCATTGATTTGCCTATATTATTAAAGGTTATTAATGCTTATTCTTTATATTTAAGAAGAAGTGAAAGAAAAACAGTTGTAGCAAAAAAAGAAACATATACAGAATACGAGAAAAAAGATTATATAAAAACTGAATATAAAGAAGAGGTAATCAAGCTAATAATGAATAATATAAAACTAATTGAATTTATTACCGATAAATTTGGAGGCAACTTTAAGAAAATAGGTAATAAATATGTTGGAAGATGTACTATTCATAATGGAGATAATAAAACCGCTTTAGTAATAACAGGCTCAACCTATAGATGTTATACCCATTGTGGAACAGGAAATATTTTTACTTTAGCGAAACAAGTATATAAAATAGATAATTTTTCCCAATTAGCTTTTAGATTAAGTGAAGAATATAAAATAGATATACCGCAGGAGTATATTAGGAGGGTATAAGTAATATGGGGAATGAGAAAGTAATTACAATGGAGGCTATAAAGAATAAAAGAATAGATGTCATTGACTGGGAATATAAAACCTATAACAAAGAGGGCGTAGCAATACCTCTAAAGGTTTGGCAAAATTTAAAGTGCGTTTTAAATAAACATAATATAACTTTAAGATTAAATTTAATTAATCACGAAATAGATTTTATAGGCTTAAATGGTAGCGATAGCAGAAATGGTAAGGTTACGGACATTTATTCCCTACAAATGCAAGAGGGCTTAAGATTAAGTAGAGGCGAAACTGAGGCTAGTATTATGAGAATAGCAGAAGAAAATGCTTACAATCCTTTTGTAGAAATGCTTAAGGCTAATGAAAATGAAAATATCAAAATAATTGCTGATGTATTTAATTGTATTAGTATCAATTACGAGTATATCGTATATGAGGACTTCTTTAATCAACTATTTGTGAAGTGGGCTATAAATGTTGTTAAGATGGCTAATAACACTTTAGATAATGGCTTTAGAAGTCAAGGAGTATTAATTTTACAAGGTAAGCAAGGAGCTAGAAAAAGCACATTTTTTGAAAAGTTAATGCCTGGTAAAGAATTTTTTAAAGGTGATATTTCATTAAATGCTGATAAAGTAGATTCAGTAATGCAAAATACAAAATATATCCTGGTAGAGTGGGGCGAAATAGATTCTACTTTAAAAGGAGAACAAGCAAAGTTAAAGCAATTTATTACTGCGACTGATGATGAATACAGAACGCCTTATGCACATTTACCCGAACGTTATCCGAGAATAACAAGTTACTGCGGTAGTGTAAATAAAACTGATTTTTTAAAGGACGAAACAGGTTCGAGACGTTTTTGGGTAATACCTATTCAAGACGTTATAGATATAGAGGCACTAGAAAAAATTGATATTAAAAAGTTTTGGGGAGCAGTTTATTACTTATGGAAAAATAACATACTTAGTGATTATTTAGACCAGGAGCAACAACAAACATTAACGGAGCTTAATTCTCAATTTAATTATGAAACTGATACTACTATATTATTAAATGAGAAGTTAGACTGGGAAAGTGATAAAGCAGAATGGCAAATTTATAACATATCAGAAATAGCCGACTACTTAATGATTAAGGAGAAAAAGCAATTAAAAATAGAGTTAGAGAAAAGAGGTTTGGAGTATAAGCCCCATAGGACTAGAACAGGAGTTAAAAAGGGCTTTAAAATCCCTAGAATAGAACTTAACTTAATGAATTAAAAGTATCAATGTAACCTCTTGTAACCTTTGTAACCTCTTGTAACCTTTAAAAAGTTACAGGCTTAGACCAGTAATATCAAGGGTTTAAGCCCTCTTGTAACCTTGTAACCTCTTTTTTATATAAAAGATTTATAAAATAAAGATAAAATACCTATATTTATATTGAATATAGAATTATATAGAATTTTAGTTACAGGTTACATTTTATAATAAAATAGCGGGAGCTATTGAAAACACTAACTTTAATGTGTAACCTTTTAGGTTACTTTGTAACCTTTGTAACCTTAAAACAGTATTTGGAGGGGTGGAAATGAATAAAATGGAATTGAAATTAGAATACAATAAATTAATTAAGAGGCTTAATAAGGCGGATTTATTCTTTAATGATGATAATATAAGCCAGGATAGGAAATGTAGCGAAAAAATAATACAAGCCTATAGTGACTTAATAAAAGAATTATCTACCTTACAAACTGAATATAAAAAGCTATATGGTGAGGAAATGAAAGAAAGTAATAAATATAATGGATTTTAATTACAATTTTTATTGACATAGTATTGTTATAGTGCTATAATAATACTAAACATAATACAAACACAAAAATATTATAAACCTAAAATTGAAGAGGCTATATAATGATGACGATTAGTAACCTCTTCTATTTTTTAAACTTAAAATGGGTAAACAAAATAAATAAAAAAAAGAGAGGTAAAAGTATGATAATTAATATCGAGGGTTTAGAAAGAATTTTAAAGGCTCAAAAGGAGTTAGATACTGCTATTTTAAAGGGAGCAGGATTTAAAGAGGGTGAATATCCTTCAACAGAAATAAGAATAGCCTACAATGTAGAATTAGGGGAATTAGCTCAAGAATGGAAAGG
>JAZLDP010000098.1:0-32056 GCA_045614835.1 Clostridia bacterium
CGCAAAACAAAGAAAATCGTGAAATTAAAATCACGAGAAAAACAAGTATAAGAGATTTAATTAGGAAATAAGGAGAGTGAATTAAAAATGAATTACACACAAGATGGTGTATATAGTTTAGACTTGCAAGCAGTTGCAAAGAGAATATATTATTCTTTAATTTATCGTTCAACTTTTTACAAGTTCCTAAACGAAAGATACATTGGAGAATTAAGAAATGCAGGAACTCCAATGATAGAGATTTTAAAGAGTGGAGAAGCAACAGTTAATGTAAGAGAAACAAAAGAAATTACAAACGCATTAACACCTGGTATGTTAGGTTATAGTTCAATTAAAGTTGATTTAACTGAATTACCAATGGACTACTCAATTAGAATACCTGTATTAGTAGCAGGAACTAACTTTACTAACACATTAGAAGACGCTATGGATAAAAAAGACCAAGCCGTTGCTAAAAGAATTGATACTTATGGTTTTGGTGTTTTAGCAGATGGTGTTAGCCAAGAAGCAGAATGGAACCCAACAACACAAGGAGATTATATCACATTACTTAATGGCTTAAAGGCAACTTTATTCAACAAGAATGTATATGATGATTACAGATTAGGTCTAGGAGCAACAGAATACGGAAATCTAGTATCTGCATTAACTTCTATTCTTAAATATGAAACTATGACTGGTGTTGAAGGTGTTGACCGTGGCGTTATTGCAACTGCTTACGGAGTTAGCATTTTCCAAATTAATGATAGTATGTTAGGAGATGAAAAAGGATACTTCTTTAACCCTATCGCAGTAGTTGGAGATAGTTTCTTTGATAGTTTCGTTGAATACAACAACAACTATCCAGGTTTCCCAGGATACTTTGTTATGGAAGGAAACATTATGTTTGGTGCAAAAGTTGTTGAGCCAAACGCTATTATTAAGTTAGTAGAAGAAATCTCTGCATAGTAGAAAGGGGGTCTTAATATGACTTTCTTTACCGCAGACGAGTTTGAAGAAAAATACAATATAAATGTGCCAGAAACTGATACTTGGAAAATAGAAGCAGTATCGGAGTTGATATATTCACAAATTGGGTTAAGATATAGAGACCCTAGTTGGAATGATACAACAGTTCCAACGGTAGTGAAGAATGCTTCTATGGAACAGTTAAGGTTTATGTATGAATACGATATACCACTTATTGACTATAAAGGTAGAGTAGAAGCAGGAGATATGAAAAGTGAGTTCTATACTGATTATAGTACCCTTGCTTTGAGAATGTTAGCCAATGCTGGATATTTATATCGTGGAAATCCAATTAATCAAAATATGGGCTTAAACTTGCCCTTCGGGTGCTAGGTTATGTTTATAACTAATGGTGTGCCAGCAGTTTTGGTTAAGAATAATAGGAACGAAAGCGAATATTATGACGACCAAGACAAAGTGGAAGAAAATATAGTTTGTTGCCCTTACAATGCGGATATAACTGATAGATTTGGTATGTATACCGTACCAGAGGCAGAAGGCTTCTTTATATTAAAGAGGTGTGTAGACGTACGTGAGGGCGACCAACTTATCATTGGAGATAGGACATTTTCTATCATCAAAGTAAAAGATAATTGGATATGGAATAAAATTGTCAATTTTACAGTTGCAGTAAAATAATGGACGTAAACGTTGAAGTTCAAGTTATAGAAGATTTACCTATTGAAAAAATAGAACGTTATGTAGATTTATGCGTTTTTGGGGTAGCAAGAAATGTTTTAGACTTCACTTTAAGTGATAATCGTTTCCCATATTTAACAGGAGAACTCCAAAGAAGTGCAATGGCAGAAGGCGTTAGGCAGGAAGCACAAAACACTTATTATCTAGGAGCCGAAGGTGTTGATTATGCGGAAAAAGTATGGCAATACCCACAAGAAACGACAAAATGGACTAACCCAGATACATACGCACAATGGTATGTAAAGGTTTACGAAAATAAAAAAGAACTCATAACGCAAAATGCGATAGATAATGCTATAAGGAGTGTAAAATGACAGAAAACGACATTAAAAATAAAAATCTAGTTTTAATTACATATCTAGACAGTATTATAAATGGCTATAAAGTAAAAGCCGAGTTTTCAACAAATGATAATGACACAAAGGTTATTGTTTGCCAAGAAGAAAGCGGAAGCAAAGTAGTCTTTTATGATGAAGAAGTACCTTTATTTAATTACTATACCATAAATACTTATGGAGATAATATAAGAGAAGAAAAAGAAACTTCTGTTGTATTAGGTAATTTAATAGGGAAATCAATAACGCTAGATTTTGTAGACAAAAAGAAAACTAACCCAGCAACTGAAAAATGGCAAATAATATTTATGCAAATGACTAACCCACGAGCAATTCAATATATGGATATTCGTAGAGTAGGATATACTATGACCTTAAAATGTATAGTTAATAGAGTGGCATAAGAAAGGAAAGATAATGGAATATTTTATTAATAATAGACAATTCATTAAAGGTTTAGCAGTAAATACTGGAACAACACAAAACCCAACCTTTACTACTATGTGTACCGCTAGTGAATTAACATTTAATACAGACTTCGAAGAAAAGACATTTTATGTTTTCTGCGACGCTATTCAAAGAGCAATTAAAACTGGTGTTGCAATGAGTATTGAAGGTTCTGTTAAAATAGATATGAATAATACTGCCATCGTTGCTTTACTTGGCGATATTCATACATTAATTTCTACTGGCGAAATAGCACAATTTAGTAATCAATTAATGCAGTTTGATTTATTAACTGGCATTAGTGGTGGTGTATTAGAATATACTACTTATCAAGTGCCAGTAAGTTTCTCATTAAGCGACCTAGGTGGTGCAGCAGAAGATGAAGGAGATTTTAGTATTACAATTAATATAATTGGAAAAGGAACAGTAGTTGCTTCTTCATAAGAAACTAAACCTTAAAGGTGGGGTGGGTAAACCTCATCTTTTTTAATAGAAGAAAGGAGAGTGAAATTATGAATGGAGCAAGTATATTAACAAAGTTTACTGCCGATACAAAAGATTTAGATAGCAAAACTAAAAATGCAAAGAGCAAATTAACTGATTTTGCCAAGGGTATTGGTACTGCTTTTTTGGCTGGAACAGGAATTGCTATTGGGGCTTTATCTAAACTAACAACCGATAGTGTTAAAGCCTTCGCAGCAGTAGAGCAGTCAATAGGCGGTGTAGAAACATTATTTAAAGATAGTGCTGATATAGTTATTGAGAATGCAGAAAGAGCCTATAAAACGGCTGGAATTAGTGCTAATCAATATATGGAACAGGTCACGTCTTTTAGTGCTAGTTTGTTGCAGTCTTTGGGTGGAGATACTGAAAAAGCAAGTAAAATAGCCGATATGGCAATTATTGATATGGCAGATAATGCAAATAAGATGGGTACTTCCATTGAAGCAATACAAACCGCATATCAAGGTTTTGCAAAACAAAATTATACAATGTTAGATAATTTAAAACTTGGTTATGGCGGAACTAAAACCGAGATGGAAAGATTATTGGCAGATGCAGAAAAAATTAGTGGTATTCACTATGATATATCTAATTTAAACGAAGTATATGAAGCAATACATATTATACAGGGGGAATTAGGTATTACTGGAACAACTGCGTTAGAAGCGAGTACAACAATTATCGGTAGTGTTAGTAGTGCAAAAGCGGCTTTTCAAAACTTTTTGGCGGGTACTGGTGGAATAGAAGAAGTTATAGAAACATTTATAACAGCAGGTCAAAATATAAGTAATGCTATAATAAAAATACTACCACAATTAGTAGAAGGTATCGTAGGTTTAATGAAAGGTTTATTGCCAATGCTACCAGATTTAATAAAAGCATTATTACCTGGTCTAATTACAGGAGCAATAGATTTAGTAATAGGTTTAATAGAAATATTACCAGACATTATATTAATGATAGCAGAAATGCTACCAACAATGTTGCCACAAATAATTGACGCAATAATGCAAATAATACCAATGCTTATTGAAATGCTGCCACAGTTTATAATTGCAGGAGCAAAATTATTGGGTGGTTTATTAGAAGGAATAATAAAATCTTATCCAATTTTGTGGGAAGGTGTCAAAAATATATGGGAAAAAATTAAGGAGTTTTTGGCACAGATACCATCAATGCTAGTAAAAACTGGAAATGCAATGATACAAGGTCTATGGAATGGTATTAAAGGTATGAAAGACTGGGTTATTAATAAAATAAAAGACCTAGGGAACTCAATATTAAAAGGACTAAAAGGAGTATTGGGTATCAAATCTCCAAGTAAAGAGTTTGCTATAATAGGTAAGTTTAGTGTTTTAGGTTATACAGAAGCATTAGACGATATGAGTAAGGACGTAGAAAAACAAGTGGGAGAGACTTTTGGTATAAGCCCACAATTAGCAAGTTCAAGTGCTTTAAATTATACACCTAACGTTCAAGTATTTAATAATATAAGTATGAAACAAGACCCACTAGGTCAAATGGTAAATGATATAAAAACATTTAGTGGCGGAAGCAAAAACGATTATAATTATGGTATGGGGGCGTAAATATGAATGATAAAATAAAAATGTTTATTGCTAATGAAGAAGTAGTAAGTAATAATGATTTTACAATAAATGAAGAAATGCTTTCTGCTTCTTCGACCATACTTAATAATTGTTATCCTAAAAGTTGGGAATTAACAAAAGATTATGTAAGTAATTTTTACTATCCAAAAGACTATTCAAGATTTGTTTTAGCACAAGGAGAATACGAACACGGAAACCAAGAGTTTCAACCATTAGAAATAACTGGTAAAAACTTGTTTGACGCAAAAAGTGGTACAATAGGATATGTTAAAAATGATGGTACAATAGGCAACGCAACCGATAATTATGCAAGTGATTATATTTATTTGGGGCAAAATGTAGATTTTACAATATCCGCAAATCAAACGATGAATAACATAGGTATTGCATTTTTTGATAATAATAAAAACATAATTTTGCCAAGAAAAGATAATAACAATAAACAAACTGTATCAAGTAATACAGGCAATGCTTATTATATAAGATTTTGGGTGCAAAAAACAGGTCAAACAATGAGTGCTGATTTGGTAATAAGTTATCAAGTACAACTAGAATTAGGAAGCACAGCGACTTCTTATGAGCCATATAATCAACCTAACTTATCTTATGAAACAAATGTAGAAAAAGAGTGGAATAATTTTAATATATATGGTAGAACTTATCAAAAAACTAGAAATAAAAGTTTATATAACGGTACTTGCGATAAGACTATAAATAATGTTAGAAATATTGTAGACTTACAATATGCAACAATGAATGGCACCTCAAATGGAGATGGCAGATTAAGTTATAAGTTGCAAACATTAAAAGCAGGAACATATACATTATGTTGCAAATATATTAGTGGTACTTTTTCTAGTTCTGCAAGTTATGCTTATAACATTATAAGAGTATGGCAAGGCGATACTTGGACTACTTTTGGAAATCAAATTAATTTAAACTCTACTACAAATCAAGAAGGTTATACCACATTTACATTAGATAGTGATACAGAAATTAGTTTAGGTGTTTATGTAAGAGTAAGTGATATTTATAGCAATTTTAAATATGCTTATCAAATTATAAGTGGTTCAAGCGCAGATTTTAATTTCGAGCCTTATGGAGTAAGCCCTAGCCCTGATTATCCAAGCGAATTAATTAGTGTTGGATATCAAAATCTATTAATAGAAGAATACGAGCAGGGCAGCGGTGTTAATAATACCACTAATAGAATAAGAACTAAAAACCTAGTTAAAATTACAAAAGGCAAAAAATACACACTAACTATGTTTGGAGATAACGCTTCAAATTATAATTATGTAATTAATACTTCTTCAACTCAGTCGACATTACCATTTACAAATGGTTATTATGACTGCGGTAATAGTACAGTTTGGCAAGGTGCCACGCCAATATCATTTACTGCAACAAAAGATGGCTGGCTAGTAGTAGTAATAAAATACCCTAACGATAGCACTATTGCACCTATTGATTTTACTAATGTAAAATTAATGCTGACTGATGATGGAAATCAAGAACATAGTTATATTACATATGGCAAATATGGGATAGAAATAAAAACAACAAGAAAAAATCTATTTAATATGGGTCATTTCGCAACAATTATTAATAATGACGTGTCTATTGCTTCAAATAATAATAGTTCTATAATTGTAAATGGCACCGCAGCAGCAACTAGAAACTTTTGGTTTAATAATATTTCAATGGACTTGGAAGCAGGAACTTATTATTTTTCATTAAGTTATGCAGATAACAATATGACTTACTTTTTAAGACAAAATGGAACTAACATAGTAGGTACGAAAGTTAATACTTCATTTACAATTAATCAAAAAACACATATAGACCAAATCTTAATACAAATTGCTTCTGGCTTATCTTTGAGTAATAAGACAATAAATATTCAATTAGAAAGAGGAAGCCAGACAACTTATGAGCCATATACAAGCAATACTCAATTATATGTATTAGATGAGCCATTAAGACAAATAGGAGATTATAAAGATAAATTATATACCGATGGTAGAGTGTTGTATGTAGAAAGAAATATAGCAGAAAAGACATTAGAAGGAGCAGACTATGATAGTGGTGGTACAACAGGAACAAACGCTTACTTTTTGGGAACAAAAGTTGAATGTTTGGATAACAGCAATATTATAATTGGTATGAGTAATATGTTCGCACCAGTATCTTTTACAAATAGAGCAAATGGACTTGACGTAATTTACGGACAAAATGGTAAAGTGGTATTAAGAACTGCCAACAATACTTCTATAAATTGGAGTAATGGAACAAATAGATATAATTGGTTGGAAGCAAATAACCCTAAAATTAATTATGTGTTAGCAACACCAACAATAACACCACTAGGATATATTGATTTGCCATCTAGTTATGAAGGGCAAAATAATGTATCAATATATACAGGTTTAGATACAAGAACTGAAATATATTATTATTGGAAAAACTATGACGTATTATTTGCAGGAGTAGTTAAGAATAGTGGCGATATAAGTTTAAACCCTAGACACCCACATTATTGTAGTTTACAAATATTAGATTATAAGACATTTTTAAGTGAAAGTAATACATTAGACTTTGTTATTGCAAATAAGACGATAAGTGAAGCAATAGAAATGGTAGTAAATGCAGTTAGTGGTTATGGTTTTGTGGTTGGTAATATAGATATAGATAGTGCAAATGATATAATCGGTGCTTATTCCACATTGAATAAAACTGCTTATGACGTATTACAATATCTAGCCGAAATAAGTGGAAGTAGATGGAGAGCAAGAGTTATTGATAGTTTAACAATGGCAATAGATTTTTACGACCCAGATACTTTACCAGAAGCAGACGATATTGAATATACGAAAGAATATTGGGAAGCAAACAATATTGTAGATATGACATTCAATTATGGAAGCCGAGATTATAGAAATAAACAAATATTGTTATCAAATGAAGTATATGGAAATATTAATTATGAAGAAACATTAATTTCAAATGGATATGGAGATACATTTACAGTACAAAATAATATTGGTGTATTACTTAACGTTATTGTAGATGGAGCAGAAAAAACAATAGCAACAATAAATGATAAACAAATGGGAATTGACGCAGACTTTTACTATACACCAGGTAAAAATATAATTGAAAGCAATGGCGTATATAGTGCTGGAACAATGATAAGAGCAACTTATCAACCATTAGTAAAAGGTAGACAAATAGTATACAATGCTAGTGAAGTTGAAAGAATAAGCAACCAAACACAAACAGAAGGTGTTATAGCAAGATATGAAAGTAGAAACGATATTTTATCAAGTGAAGAATTACAAAAAATAGCACAAACATACATTGATTATAAAGGAAAAGCCGAAGTAATAATTAAAATAACAACCCAAGATAACGATTTATACGATATTGGAGAAGTTGTTTACTTCAATGCACCGATAGATGATTTGAAGCAAAATTATATGGTTAAAGCCAAAGATATTGAATATATAATCATAGATAAAATAATTCATTTATTCTATGTATATGAATTAACAAGTTCATTTAATAGCGAAAAAGCGATAAATTACTTTGATAACCAAAGAAATAAAGCAAGTGGGAATATAGCAGAGGGAGAAAGCATTACAAGAAACATTGATATAGAAACGGAAGTAGGAATAATATGGACTGATGGTTCTGTATCAAGCACAACAATAACTGTTGATGGCGACAATGTATTAAACTCTGTATTGAATAGCCCATTCGTAGAATAAGAGGTGTAAAATGGAAACAGATATTTATAAAGAACTTTTATTGAAATATTTAACAGGTAAAATAGATGAAAGCGGAACACCTACGGAAGAACTTGTCAATTTAAGTAGAGAAGAAATGACTATTAATATTAAAAATAACATAACTGAAAGATTAGCAGAAGAAAGAAATGCAACAAGTACTACTATTGTTGGTAAAATATATAGCGACCAATATGAGAACTTCATTATATACGGAAATTATAATGTAGATACAAGCACTTATGGTTATGTATGTTTAGTTAATAGCAAATTAGAAATAACAAGTTTGTTGACAGAATATACAAGCGGAACATTAATATACCCAATAATATCAATAAGACAAAGCGAAACAGGACAGTTTTATGGCTTAACTTATGGTACTAATGGAAGCGATAAAGATTTTAGAGTAGTTTTATTCAATAATATTTTATCAAGCGGAATAGTAGATGGAAATTATCAAGTAATAATGAGAACAACTTATATAGTTCCCAATTCTGTCAATTATAATGGGTTTTTATATAGACAGAACAGAATAATAAAAAGTTTAGATAGCCCAGTTTATTATATAGTGCTTCATAATACAAATAGCAAAACTGTATTTATCAAGTTTACTATACAAGCACAAGCAGAAAATACGTGGGAAGTGTTTGAAACCGAATATTTGATGGATACAATGCAGTTTGACGTATTACTAGATAAAAGTAGCGGAGAAGAAATATTTTACTTCTATGGTGTAGATATATTATCAAATGAAAATCACGATATTTATAGAAGTTATCAATTACAAGACGTATTAACACCTATAAATACAATAGAATTAAGTGATAGAGTTTCTGTATTTACAACTCAAACATTCGTAATAGATAAAGACAATGTTTATTTATCTGCTAGTATAGATGAAAATATTACATTATACAAAATAAATGGTTCTTCTCTAACAAGCATATATAGTTTTGTTAGGGCTTCAAACAACCCTTGCTATTTATATTTAGAAAAACTGAATAACATTATATTTTACAAACAAAGAAATGCAACAACTACTGGTGCGACTATAAGTGTTGGCTTATTAATTAATGATACAATAGAAGAATATGATAGTGAAACAACTATGGAAACGACATTTTCTTATTATGATTACAACGACTTTTATATATTCGTTCAATATAATTTAGTTAATATTTATATGCCATTCAAATCTAGTTCTAGTTATGGTACATATTTCTTGGTTGCTGATTATAACCCGAACAATTATAACGGACAACCTTACGAGAATATAAACTCATTAAGAACAAGAAAAGGCAGAATAATAAATACCGACCAACAATTTATTTTTGCTAGAAACTTATATAATAAATACATTAGAAATAATATGACTTTATCAACGTTAGAAGTTCCAAACACCTTATTAAACAATGAAGATATGTTTTATATCGGTTTAATAGGAGATACAAACTATTATTTGTTCTCAAATAACGCAGTATTGGGAACTTCCATAACGAAAAATATATATGAAACACTAGATTTTAATTTTTACAACACAATAAGAATGACGGACGCCAACGGAAGCAAGAATATTGAAAATCTAGACGGAGCAATTAAAGTTAATCAAAGCACGTCTGCTTTATTAGATTATCACAACACACAAGCAACTAAAGCAAGATTAAACTTTACAGATGGGACTTATAATATAATTACTATTGACCCAGCAACTCAAATAACTATTGCTGGCAATACTGCAAATTATAGTTTTATAGTTTATGTTCCATCAAATAAAAGTGTTATTAATCTAGAAATAATAAGTTATGATGAAACAACAGTATATGCAACAATAAACGGAGATTTTGCCGCAGGTGCGTTTAGTCAAATAGGACAAGCGGTATCAATATTTTAAAGGAGTGATAATATGCAAAGTATAAGTTATACAGATAAAACTGCATTAAACCAGAATAGTAGTATTAGCGATGTAAATAAATGCAATGCAAGTGATTTAAACCAAATTAAAACAGTAGTTAATGCCAATGCAACGGAATGTGGGAATGCAAGTAGTTTAAACACAACAAGCAAAACAAGTTTAGTTAGTGCAATTAACGAAGTAAACACAGGTTTAAGCGGCAAACAAGCAACTATATTAACTGGAACAAGTTTACCTGGTACTGTGACGAATGGTGCAATATTCTTGTTATATAGTTAGGTGGTGTAAAAATGACATTAACAAAAAGTTATCAAATGTTAAAACAAGCATATCTAGGAAGTTCTTATGGAGATTTATACATAAGGATATATGCAAAGTATAGCGAACAAGATGAAACTAACTTAACTTCAACAGTACAATATCAAGCAAGAGCATATTTTAGTGGAAACTATATTTATGACGCTGGGTCTAGTGGAACAGTAAGTGGAACAGGTGCTAGTTCATCAAGTTATAGTAAAAGTTCAAGATATGAAAGTGGCGAAACCGTATTGGGAACAATTACTGGTACGGTTAGCCATAATGCTGAAACAGGAGAAGCAAGCATAACAGCAAGTGCTAGTTTAAACTTTCCAAACTGGGGTTGGAGTAATACTGCAACTGGGACTGCTGATTTACCTGTTATTGAAACAAGTACATTAAGATTAGGAGTTAATAATCAATGGGTTAAGGCAACACCATATCTAGGAGTTAATGGTGCGTGGGTAAAATGCAAGGCTTATCTAGGAGTAAATGGAAACTGGACGAAAGGAGTATAAGAAGTGGATAGATTAGAAAAGAATATCAAACGACTTATAACTTGGGGTGGTTGGTTTGTATCCCTAGTGGTTGGTCTATGGTCTATATTCGGCTTATATTACAATTTTAAAGAAGAATTAAGCGAAATAAGAAAACTGACATTGAGAAACACTATATGGAATGAAACAATACCAATGCACGATAGATTAGAAAGTTGCGATACATATATTGAATTGGGTTTTAATAGTGAAACTAAAAAATATTGTGAAGAATTACTAAAAAAAGATATTTTAAATTAGAAAGTAGGTGGTAATATGTTTAAAATAAATAGTACGACAAAGCAAATCGATATAACAAGAGGAGATATTGGAACAATAAGTATAAGTGCTTTAAATGAAGATGGAGAAGATTATACGTTCCAAGTTGGAGATATATTGAGATTAGGTATCTTTACTGCTAAAAACTTTAACGATATTATTTTACAAAAAGACGTAGAAGTTTTGGAAGCAACAACAAGTGTTGATTTAAGTTTAGATAGTGAAGATACAACTATTGGTAATATTATAAGCAAGCCTGTTGATTATTGGTACGAAATACAATTAAACCCAGATACAGAGCCACAAACAATAATTGGTTATGATGAAAATGGTGCTAAAATCTTCAAATTATATCCAGAAGGAGTAAAAGAAGAATGATAGAAGCAAAAGAAAGTTTGGTTGGTAATATATCACAAGCACAAGAAATTAGTGGTAAAGTAAACAAAGAAGTTATTATTATAGAGCCAAAATTACAAGAAAAAGAAGCAACACCTACGGAACAAACGCAAATAATAACACCAGATACAAACTTTGATGGAATATCTAAAATGACAATTAACCCAATACCTAGTGAATATGTAGTACCTACTGGGACTTTGGATATAACACAAAATGGCGAATATAATGTTAAAAATTATGAAACAGTAAATACTTCGGTAGCGGGAGACCCTAGTGCATACTTCAACGTGCAACCAGAAACAATTTCAAATGTAAACCAATGGGGTACAGCAAAGTTTATGAAAGATATTTCTAATATAGAGTTAATTATTCCTAGTTCTGTTTCATCATTATCGTCTATATTTAATGGTTATACTTATGAATATGCACCAAGAATAGTAGCAAGTAATATAACCAGTATGAATAGTGCATTTATAAGTTGTGCTAATTTAATAAAAGCAGATTTAAGTGGTATAGACGTTAGTGGTTGCACCGATTTTACTCAAATGTTTACTTCTTGCCCCAAATTAACGGAAGTAGATTTAAGCAATTTTAAGCCAACAAATGCCAATGCGTATTATATGTTTACACAAACATTTCAAGGTTGTTCTTCATTAACTGAAATAGATTTAAGTGCCATTCCAAACAGAATAAGAGGTAGTTTCTTATTTACGTTTAGATTTTGTACTAGTTTGCAAAAAATAGATTTAAGAAAAATTAATTTATCCAATTCGTCTCTATCAAACACATTCGGTTTATCGGCTAACGATAGTGTTCCTTACGACTGTTTAATAATTGTTGCTGATAATACTGATAAGGCAAAACTAAATACAGATTATCCAAATTACACAAATGTTAAAACAGTAGAAGAATATAACGCAGAAAGAGAGTGATATTATGAAAAAAGCGTGGACTGATTTAAAATCGTTCATAACAGTAATAACAATGTTGCTATTTGCTTATTGCATTATAAGAAGAATACCTATTGATGAAACATTAAAAACAACACTTGCAACAGTTGTTGGCTTCTTTTTGGGGAGCAAAATTGCAAAAGAAGGAGAATAATATGAGTAAAATATATAAAAGTAAAGAGTTTGTAGATATAATGAGACATATTACTCAACTACCTACTGAATATTATAGTGGTGGCAATAAATGGTCTAGTTGGGATAGTTATAGATGGTTATTTGACTGCGTTGTAAGTATCAAATCTGTTTTGTGGGGCTGGCACGAGGATAAAAATGCAGCACACGGTGGAGCAGATTATGGAAGCAACGGAGTACCAGATTTTACTTGCAATGGTGGTTTAGATTATTGCACCGACGTTTCAACTGATTTTAGCAACCTAGTACCTGGTGAATATCTATGTATGAAAGGAACTAATTATAATCATAGTGGAATATATCTAGGAAATGGTGAAGTGTTTGACTGCACTTGTGCTTGGAATGTAGATAGTGCTGTAATAAGCAATATTGATAGCAAAGGCAATAGGTCAAGACGTGGGGTAGGTTGTTTGAGATGGACTTATCACGGAAAATTAAAATGGATAGATTATAGCGACCAACCAAAACCAAGTGATAAGGTTAATGTTTATTACAAAGTTAAAACGCAAGAAGATGGTTGGCTTCCAGAAGTTAAAAATCTAGAAGATTATGCAGGACTAGGTAGCCACAAAATTATAGATATTGCTGTTAAAGTAGACAAAGGAAGCGTATGGTATCAAGTTCATAATAAAGGCGGTAGTTGGCTTCCAACAGTTAGTGGTTATGATATTGACGATTACAACAACGGATACGCTGGCAATGATAAAGAAATAGACTGTGTAAGAATATATTACAATACACCAGAAGATATCGTTAAAACAAGTGGCTATAAAAAAGCCAAGTATCGTATAAACGGACTTCCGTGGCAATATGACGATGAAATCACAAGCGACCAAGACGGATATGCTGGTATTTATGGCAAAAATGCGTATAGATTAGAGATAACCATAGAATAATGCGATTTAAAGCGATTTTAATGGGGTATTTTGAATAAAAACAATAAAATAGTATAAATATATTAAAAATAATAAAAATGCGTTAAAACGCAAATAAATAGTGTTTAAGGAGATTTGCTAAAAATCTTCTTTTTTTGATTTTAAAAGTGTAAACATTATGTAAAATATAGCCACTTTACATTAAAAATAGCAATGTCATAAAATAGCATACATAAAATTAATCAAATCGCCTCGCAAAGCCTTATTTTATAGGTTTACACTAGCAATGTAAAGCGACTTTACGTTTGCAATTAATTCAATTATGTGATATAATTGTATTATATAAAGAAAGGGAAAGTATGCCCTACTTTATATAGGTTCATTGAAAATTGGAAAGGAGAAAAAACTATGAAGGAATACAATTACTATAAAGCAATAGAGTATTTCAAATGGGACGAACACGAAGGGAGTATAGCACTTACTTATCCCAAAGGTTCAAAGAATGAGTATAGCAACAAGTTTGAGACATACGAAGACGCAGAAGAAGCAGTAAGGCTTGCAGTATATCAAAGAAAAACTCAATATACTTATTATAGAGACCAAGATGGGAACTTAATTAAGAAGGTATCTTATTACGACCAACACGAATTAAAATATAAGATATTCAAAGTAAAAGAAATAAGAGAATTGCTATACGAAGAAGACAACAAAGATATAGAACTTGTAGAAGTGGATAAAAACTTACAGGCAGAAACACCACTAACATTATAGTTCAATGAGTTTGCTAGTTCTCAACAAAAACTAGCAACTACTTATTAAGGAGATGAATTGAATGGAAAAAGAAACCGCCTCATTTATAGCGGAACTTCTTACAAACGAATTGAAAGAAGAAACAAGAAACTATCAACCAATTTATTCTTGCTGGGTGGAAAAATTAATTAAAGCAACAAAAGATTTTTATGAATACAACGCATTTTATACAGCAGACCTTGAAAGATTAATTAATGATTATTACGATACAAAAGAATGGATAGATAGTAAAACAAATAAAGGGGAGTAGCAATACTTCCCTTTACACTTTTTATTTTTTTCTTAAAATTAAAAAAAGTTCTTGCATATAATTAAAATGTATGATATATTTATAATGAAAGGAGAAGATGGAAAATGAAAAAACATTACAGATTAAAGGAAAAATGGGGAGTAATATTATTTTATTTGGTTGTGGTTGTATTAACATTGATTTATACTAATTCAATAAGATAAGGAGAAAAAATGAAAGAATATTGGTTGGGGGTTTGGAGAACATTTAAGCACAATATTAATTATAAAAGTGGGTATTGTAAAAAGGTAATGATTATATTATTGGTTTTATTAATATTAGATTTGGTGGTGTTATATTTTATATGGTAAATAATGATTTCAAATTAAACTTATATTTTCAATTATATAAAGACACGCCACTATGCAAGAGAAATGAGTTTAGAAAAAAGTTTATTAAAAAGAATGGTAAGTTTGAATGTCTAGACGAATTAATTTTTATGATAGAACAATACCAGATAGAAAAATATGGGGAGACATTATATGATTATGTAGGTTATGCACCTAGTAAGAAAAAGAAAAGGAGATAATATGGATAATATTTATATTAAAACAAGAGAATTGCCAAATTGGGTAGATGAAAAATATTTTAGAGGAACTGATTTAGCAAGCATTGAAGATTTAATAGGCATTATTGAAGAATTAAAGGACGATTTAGATTATTTACAAGAAGATTACGATAACTATATTCAATATGTAAAAGATAATTATAAGTTTATTGATACAAGAGAGGCTATTGGTTATGACGAAAGAACTTGGTAATAAATTAAAAGTTAAAGAGATAAAGGAATTGCAAAAACAATTACCTAAACTTCCAACGCATATTTTTGAATGTAATGACTGCTTATATACTTGGGAAAGTGATGAAGATTATACAATTACAAGCGGTTGTCCTAGGTGTTGTTGCGGAGATTTAAGTATATTAGACCCTATTCTAGAAGATGATGAATAATGGAAGAAGAAGCAATTTATATACTAACGAAATTAAAATTAGAAAATTACTTTAAAACAAAAGGTAAATATATTAAGTTAACATATAATGAATTATTAGATTTTACAATTAAAGCACTAAAATTAATGGAGAAATGCAAAAATGAATGAGTTAGAACAAAAGATTTTATTAGATTATGAGATAACAAAAAGGTGTTTAGATGAAGATATACCAGGTTTGGCTAAAAATATATTAAAAATATGGTTAAGATATGATGAAGAATTACTAGCAATTATTAGAAAGGAAGAAATATGCAAGAAGAAATAAAAGAAATATTAGAAAAATTAAAAGACAGAGAAGAAACATATCAATTTTGTAAGCAATATAAACTTGCCATTAATGATTGGATATATGAAGCACATTATTTATTAGATTACATAACTAATTTACAACAAGAAAATGAAAAATATGTTAAAGCATATATGGAAATTAAAAAGGAATATGAAAAAACACTTAATCATTTATTAATAGATAATAAAGCACAAAGAATAGATAAAGCAATAGAATATTTAGATAATAAATTAAAATTATTACCACATTATATGTATGAAAAAGAAATGTATGATTTATTAAACATATTGCAAGGGAGTGATAAACAATGAGTACGGAAGCACAGAAAAGAGCAAGTGAAAAATATAGGCTTTCTCATAAAGATTATTACAACAAAAAATCAAAAGAATATGCCAAAAAAGTAAGACAAGAAAAAGATATTTATAAAACAAGAATAGATAAGGCAATAGAATATTTAGAACACTTTAATAGTGATGAAATATGCGAAAACATAACAGGAATATCAAATATTTTATTAAACATATTACAAGGAGAAGATAATGAATAGTAAAAAATTATTAATACATAATCTTTATAGAGAGTTTGAAAAGCAAAAATGGAATATTGAATTGTTATTATTAACACAAATGAATAACTTTTATTTAGAAAGTAAAAAAGATGGATATAAGATAAGTATGACAATTAAAGTAGAAAAAGAAGAAAAATAACTTCTTTTTTTATTTTGGGTATTGACAATAGGTTCAAATAGGTTTATAATGTATTTAACAATATGAAAGGAGATAGAGAAATGGAAAAGCCAATATTGATTTACCAAAAAAATGCCGAAAGAACAATGAATAAAGTTATTTTACCCAAGGCATTTATTACAAAATGGGGAAACCAATTTTATATGGAAGTATATGCTGACAAAATCATTTTAAAACCAGTAAGAAAAGGAGAATAGCAATGCAAGAAGGATATTCTATTTGTTTAAATGAGTGGGCTTTGGATAAAGACATTAAAAACGAATTAAGTTTACTATTAATTATATCAAGTTTATGTGCGAAAGGTTGTTGTTATGCTACGAACACATATTTTAGTGAATTATTTGGAGTGCCAGAACAAACGATATCAAGAAAGTTAAAAATATTAGAAAGAAAAAAATATATAATAATAGAATATAAGAAGAAGGGTTGCCAGGTAATTGCTAGATATATACGATTAACAAAATTGTTAACCGTCGATTATCAAAATTGTTTATCGTCGATTAACAAAAATGTGAAAGAGAATAATATAAATATAAATAAAAATATAATAAAAGAAAATAATAAAAAGAAATATTTTGAAAATAGCGAATTAAACGACTTATTTTTGGAATATTTAGATTTAAGAACTAAACTTAAATGTAAGAATACCGAAAGAGCAATTAAACTATTATTGAATGAGTTAAACAAATATGATGATGGCACCAAAACACAAATGATAAACAATTCAATTATGAATAGTTGGAAATCGGTATATCCACTTAAAGAATATAAACAAGAAAATAGAGATAGGCGAGAAGCCATTGGGAATGTATTGAAAGAGGTGTATGATGGAACAATCGAGTTTCGCTAAATTAATTAAAACATTAGAAGTAGCATATCCATATTATTTTAAAGATTTATCAAAAGAAAACGCACTTGCATTTATGCAATTATATTATAGCAACTTAAAAAAATATAGATATGAGATAGTAGCAAAAGTTATAAGTAATATTATTAAAACAAATGAATATATGCCAACGATAGCACAATTAATTAAAGAATGTGATAACGAAAGCAAGTTGTATTATAGAGAAATATTAGAAAATATGTATAGAGCAGGATACTTCAAGACAGATGACGAATATGGGAAGGCAGTAATGTGGTTATTAGAAGAAAAGCCACTTATTCCAGAATGGCTTGAAAAAGATATAATTGCTTTTGAAAATAAAAAAATGATAGAAAATAAGTGAGGTGCAATATGTTAATATTTAGTTTTGGTTTTCTATGTGGTTTTGTATTTTTAATGTTAGTATTATTTATTTATGCCGCATTAAGAATTAACCATATTGACAAAAAATAAAAAGTATATTATAATTATATTATGCAAGGGCAATAAGATAGATTTATTGTAGGTGGCGACCTTGCATAGTTAAAAATTATTGCCACTTACAATAAGTCTATTTTTAGATTTAAGAAAAGGAAGGAATTGAAAAATGAAAGAAGAAAACTTAAAGATTTATAATGCAATAAGTAAAGTGCCAGAAGAAGCACAAAGAAAAATTACTGGTGGAAGATTAAGTGGAATGACTGATATTAAACCAATGTGGAGAATTGAAAAATTAACTGAAATGTTTGGAGTGTGTGGTTTTGGTTGGAAAACAAACATTACTAACAAAGAAATAATTGAAGGGGCAAATGGAGAAAAAATAGCAATAGTAGATATTGAATTATTTATTAAAATCAATGATACTTGGAGTGAAGCAATACAAGGAACAGGCGGAAGCAGTTTTATTGCCAAAGAAAAAAATGGCTTATATACAAGTGATGAGTGTTTTAAAATGGCGTATACAGACGCAATAAGTGTTGCTTGTAAGAGTTTAGGAATGGGTGCTGATATATATTGGGGAGATAGTAAATATCAAGAAGAAACAGAACCAACCAAAGAAGAAGCGCAAGATTATGTTTTAACTTTTGGTAAATATAACGGTAAAAAATTAAGCGAAGTAAGTACAAATTATCTAGAATGGTTAAGAGATAATAGCAAAGATACATATATTAAGAAGTGTGTTGATTTATTAAAGCCATTACCAAGTGAAGCAGACCAAAAAGAGATACTTAAATTGATAGAAGAATTAAACGAGTTATTAGATATTGAAGAAATAAATAGAGAAGCATTTTATAAACATTATGGAGTATCTAGCAATGGGGAAATGACAAAAGAACAATTACAAGACGCAATTTTAAAAATTAAAAGCAGGGGGAAATAATGAATAAAGTATTTTTAATAGGGAGATTAACAAAAGACCCAGAATTAAGACATACAACAAGTGGTACTCCTGTTTGCCAAGTGAATATTGCGGTTGATAGACCAAGACAAAAAGATAAAGACCAAGAAGCAGATTTTATTAATGTGTTAATTTGGGATAAGCAAGCCGAAAATGTTGCTAAATATCAAGCCAAAGGCAATAAAATAGCAGTAGAAGGCAAAATACAAACTTCTAAATATAAAGACAAAGATGGTAAAACAATATTCAAAACTGATATAGTTGCAACTGGAATACAATATCTAGATAGCATAAAAAAAGAAGAAGTAAGTGTAATTGAAAGCAAAAGTGCAGAAGAATACGATTTACCATTTTAGGAGTGGCAATGATAAAAAATTGGAATTATAAAAACTTACGATTAGATTATTCCAGTATGTATAGTGGAAACAACCACCCTAGCGATATTGATATGTTTTATTTAACAAACAATGGAACATTGATATTAGGAGAAATTAAAAACGAGAGTTATAACACAGAAGGTTGGGAAAAACAAAAAAAGATATTTGAAAAAATAATAGACAATTATAAAAAAGAAGCAATGTATTTATTTATAACTCACAATAAGTACGTTCAAAATGGAGATACTAGCGTTGACGTTCCTAATTGTTATGTAAAAGAATATTACTATAAAGGTGCTTGGAGAATACCACAAGAACCATTAAAGGTTAGAGAGGTATTGGAGAAATATAATGGAATTAGATATTGAGTTAATGCAAAAAACAAAGCAATTAGAAGCAAGTATTAAAGAATTAAGAGTTAGCGGTACTGCCTACGCCCAAGCAGAAAGAGATTATAAAGTATTATTAAGAAAAGAATGTCTAGAATTAAGAGATGAAGGAATGGCAATAGGTATGATAGATAAAACTTGCTATGGAATACCAAGTGTTGCCGAAGCGAGATTTAAAAGAGACGTAGCAGAAGCAGTTTATAGAGCAAATATGGAAGCAATTAATTCTTTAAAATTGCAAATGAGGTTAATTGAAAACCAAAGGAATAGAGAATATGAAAGTGCAGGAAAAGGAAACTTATAAAAAAACATTAGAGTTATTTAATGGGGAATGTGCTATATGTGGCTTCCCAGAAGTAGCAATGCACCACATAAGATACGGTGCTTGTGGTAGGAAAACATATATGGGAAATGTAATACCATTATGTGCTTATCATCACAATATGGCACACAAAAACAAAAAAATGTATCAACCATTATTGATAGATTTGATAAATGCAAAACTTGGGGAATAATATTTTAAAAACAGTCTATTCCCAAGATATGCCTATTAATTTTTTTAGTTTTTTCTTTTTGGCAATTCCACCTTTTCTTATATGGTCGCACGAGTTTTGACTGCTGTTGGTGCGAAACCCTTTTAGGAGATGAAAATATGAAATATGAAATTATTAAAAATGGTGTAGATGATTACACATTAAAATACAAAGACAAATCATTTAATTACAAATCAAATATTGAATTAATTAGCAAATTACAAGAAGCACCAAAGATGGCTAGAATTGAAATGTTAAAAGACCTAGCCAAAGAAGGTATATCATTAAAAGATTTTACTATTGAAGCAAAAAAAGACGGTAAAACTTACTTTGATAATACCAACAAAAACGAATTAGAAAATACATACATACAAAATAAAATGTTAGAAATTATTGATAATGTATGTAAGGAAAACTTTGGTTTAGGTATAACTCAATTAATTTTAGATATTGGGTTAGAAAACAATGAAGAACAAGAGAAGTTTTCTAGTGAATTGGGTGCAAGTTTAATGGGTAAAACTCCCAGCGGGAGATAGTGATTTAGAAGAACATAAAACAAGTGGTATGATTATATGTTATGGTTATCCTAGTGATTTACAGCAAATGTATGCTTTCTATTGTGCTAGATATGATAACATAAAATATGAAGATTTCTTAAAACTTGGATATGAGGAGTTTAGTATGAAATTAAACTCTATGCCAAAAGATGAACCACTTTACGACATAATCAAATCACGAACTATTAATCTATCAAAAATAAAAGATAAAGAAGAACGTAAATATTGGAGAGAACTAAAAAAAATAAATAGGATACCAGATATTTACAAGACAAATGATGAAATAGAAAAAGAAATTAAAAAGGAACTTAAAAATTATGAAGGAGCAATGTAATTATGAATAATGAAAGTATTGTTGAATATATGGAACACGTAAAAGTGTTAAGTAAAGAGATTAGCGAATATTACAACGAGGAAACAGGAGTAAAAAAGATTATTCCAACAAGTTATTTGCTTGCTAGCGTAGATTATATGGAACTTGCTGACGGAGAATTAGAACAAGCAAAGTTCAATATGCAAATAGATAAAGACGTAGAGTTTAAAACAAAAATGGTTAAAAGACCAAAATTAAAATACGAAATTACTAAAAACGAAGCAGATAAAAACAAATTAGTTGATAGCCAAGTCAAAGTTAATTGCGTATGGAATGTATCAAACAGTCTTAAATTGAAAAAGACATTTAATAATAAAGAAGAAGCATTAGAATTATATAATAAAATTAATAAACCAATTTTAGATTTAATTTTAAAATAAGGAGTTAATATGGAGTTTGAAAATGTATTTTATTTTAAGAAAGTAAACTCAATAGGTGGTGTAGAAACATTTATTTATAATTTATCTTGTTTATATAAAAATCTTGTATTTATGTATAGAGATGGAAGCCCAGAACAAATAAAAAGACTAGCACAAAATATTGAAGTAATAAAATACAACGATAAATATGGAACAATAAAATGTAAAAGATTTTTTTGTAATTATGGGTTAGATATTCCAATAGAAGCAGAAGAAAAGTACCACATAATACACTGTGATTATAAATGCACGTCATTTAAGCCGTTTTTATATCCTGGTTTTAAATATATTGGAGTTAGTAAGTTGGCTTGTAATAGTTTTACTGAATTAACTGGAATAAAAGCCGAATTAATGTATAACCCAGTTGTAGTTAATAAAACAAACACACCAAAGTTAAAAGATAAAATACATTTAATGAGTGCAACAAGAGGTACCAAAGAAAAAGGACTAGATAGAATTAATAAACTTGCTAGATTATTAGATAAAGCAGGAATAGACTACGAATGGGACATATACACAAACAGACAATATAGATGGGATAGCCCAAGCATAGTTTGGAAGCAGCCACAATTAAACATATTTAAAGAAATAGAAGAAAGCACATATTTAGTACAATTAAGCGACCACGAGAGTTTTGGCTTATCTGTCGCAGAGAGTTTAATGTTAGGAACACCAGTTATTATTACAGATATTCCTGCATTTCACGAAATCGGTTGTAAACACGGAGAAAACGCTATTATATGTGATTTAGATATGAAGAATGTAGATATAGAAATGATAAAAAAAGGTTTATCTAGTTTTGAATACACACCACCAAAAAGCAACTGGAATAAATATTTAAATAATAAAAACAATTACAACCCTAACGAATTAGTAAAGATTAGAACATTAAGAAGAATATATTTAATTGACGAAGATTTACACATTGGGTATAATGAAGAAGGAAAACTAACAAAGGTAAGAGTAAGCGAATTAGAGTGCAAAGGAATAGTGGAAAGAATATGATATTAAGCATAATTATACCTTATTACAATAGACCAGAGCCGTTAGAAAGATTAATTAAAGCATTAGAACCACAATTAGTTGACGAAGTTGAAGTAATAATTGTTGACGACCACTCGCCAGAGCCAATTAAAATAGATTTACCCAAACAAGTTAGAGTAATAAGATTAGAAGAAAATAGTGGCGGTGCTAGCATTCCAAGAAATGTGGGGTTAGACAATGCAAAAGGAAAATATATTGCTTTTATAGATAGTGATGATATGGTAAAACCTAACTATATCAAAAAAATATTGGCTAAAACAAGAGAAAGTTGGGACTATTGTTATATTAGTTGGGAATGTAGTACAAGACAAGTAATTATTAAAACTGTTCCACCAAGTTGGAATAGGTGTGTATGGAATTGCATATATAAAAAAGAATTAATTGGCAAAACAAGATTTAGAGCCGATTTAAAGATAGCCGAAGATTATTTTTTCAATTTAGAAGTTAGAAAAGGCGAACGAGCAAATATATTTGACGTATTATATTACTACGAGCAGTTTAGCCCAGATAGTTTAACCAATGCAGGAATAACATATAACGAAAAATATAAGGAGAAATAATATGAGATATATTATTATGTGTGGTGGCAAATATGAATGGTTTACGACACCAAAACAATTATTCAAAATAAATGGAGAGCCGTTGGTAGCAAGAACGATTAGACTACTAAAAGAAAATGGCATTACTGATATAGCAATATCTAGTAAAGACACAAGATTTGATGGTTTTGGAGTTTCTAGAATAGAACACGATAACGATTTTGAAGTAAAAAATGGGGAAAAAATAAGTGGATATTGGGTAAATGCTTTTTATCCAACAAAAGAACCTACCACTTATCTATATGGGGACGTATTTTATAGTCATAATTGTATTAAAACTATAATAGATACGCCAACAGACGACATTTTATTCTTTGCAAGCACGAAACCTTGTAGAGAAGATTACTTTAAAATGTGGGAAGAGCCTTTTGGCTTCAAAGTAGTTAATCAAAAAAGATTTAGAGAATGTATAGAAGAATGCAAGAGATTAAAAGACGCAGGGAAAACAAATAGAGAACCAATATCGTGGGAATTATATAGAGTATTAAACGGAATAGATATTAATACACATATTATAGATAAAAACTTTGTAGCAATAAATGACATAAGTACAGATATTGATTTTGAAGAAGATATAAAAAAATTAGAAGACATTATCAAGAAAGTAGGAGATAAATAATGCCATTTAAGAGTTCTAATGAGATAAGAAAATGCAAATGGTGTGATAACCCTGCTAAAAAATATTATATTGGAACTAGATTTAAAGGGTATTATAAAACTTGCGGTAATGAAGAATGTATAAAAAAATCATATTTAGATGAGAATGTAATAAATAGCAAAAAATATCAAAAAGAAAAGATATGTGAAATATGCAATAACAAATATATTGCTAAAAGTAGCAAATCAAGATGGTGTGAAAATTGCATACCCAACAAACACGCAAGAACTATTTATGAAAGATATAGATTATTGCCTAGACAAGAAAAAGAATTGAAAGAAAAGTATAATGGTATTTGTCCTATATGCAATAAAAGAAAAGCAAGTGCAATAGACCACGACCATAAAACAGGACAAGTTCGTGGATATATTTGTAATAAATGTAATTTAGGTTTGCACTATATAGAAGATGAAGAATTAAGCAGCAATATGAGTAAATATTTGAAGGGAGAAATATAATATGCCGTGGAAAAGCGAACAGCAACGCAAATGGGGATATAGCCGTGCAGGAACCAAAGCATTAGGCGGTAAAAAAGCAGTAGCCGAGTGGGAAAAAGCCACAGGAGAGAGAAAATTACCAAAATATGCTAAAAAGAGTAAATAAAGTAAGCCATATATTGCATTGAGAATACAAACAGACGTACAATTATACGTTCAATGCAAAATAAAGGAAGTGATAAGGTGGCAAAAGAAGGACAAGATAATTTAATTCCTTTAAATGAGAGAACAAAGGACGAACAAAGAGAGATTACTACTATGGGTGGTATAGCCTCTGGTAAAGCAAGACAAGAAAAAGCCACCTTTAAGAAAGCAATAAAATGGTTAGTGGATAGTGATATAAAAATAAAAGAAGGAACACTAGCCGAAACATTCCAAAAAGCAGGAATAGATATATCAAACTTAAACCCCACTCAATTAGCAACGATAGGGCTATGGTTTGGGGCAGTAAATGGAAATGCAACTAACTATAAAATGCTAATGGAAGCAAATGAAGAAATAGAAGCAAGCAATGAAACACCAAGTGTTGAAATTAAGATAGTAGATAATTCTAACTTGGAGAAAGTTATGTATGAAGATAACGATAAATTATAAACTAGATAATTGGAATGAGATAATTAACTTAAATAGAAGAAACAAGTTTATGGCTGCCAAGCAAAAAAAGATGGAAATGGGATATATTAGATATTTTTTAATAGGCAAGAAGAAAATAACGCATTATCCAGTTAAAATAACTTGTATATGGCACGTTAAGAACATAGGTAGTGATTTAGACAACAAATCAATAAAAAGTGTGTTAGACGCAATGCAATTAAGTGGGATATTAGAAAATGATAATATAGCACATATAAACGAAATAACATATAAAGCAGTCAAAGATAAAAAAGACTATTTAGAGATGATAATAGATGAAGCAAATTAATTTTGAAAATCTTAACGAAAGGAATGAGTTTAGTTTAACTAATTTCATAAATGGTATAGAAATGGAGTTTATAAAACACGGAGACAAATATTTAATTAAAGGAAGCAATGGTATTATTGTAGATGAAGCAGAGAAATTAAAACTAGAAAATCAAGAAATGATTATTCAAGACTTCCAAAGCAATAACTGTCAAAAAGAAACAACCAAAAAGATAGCAAAAAATAAGAAGAAAATAACTGCACTTCAAAAAAAGGAGAATGCAGATGATACTATCAAAGAAACAGATACAACTATTTAATGACATAATAAGCCCAAACATTCCAGAGATTAGTGTATTAGGAAGCACACAAAGTGGTAAAACGTTTGATATATGCCACGCAATGATACAATATGCAAAGGAATTAAACGAATATGAAAAGGAACAACGTAAAATAGAAGGATATGTGCCGAGAGATTATTATGGGGCTATTATAGGGTGGACTGCCGAGACAGTCAAATCAAATATAGTAGAAAATATACAAAGCATATTAACTAATGAATATCATTTTACCAATGGTAAGGAATACGAACTAAAATATGGTATGCAAGATAAATATTTAGTTATTTATAATGTTAAGTTCTACTTTTTTGGCTTTAATAACAAATTATCATTTAACAGGATACTAGGTAAGCCATTAATCTTTGTATGGGTAGATGAAGCAGCAAGAATATACGAAGGGCAATTAATGGAAAGTTTTGACGAAATACCTGGTCGTATGATGAGTTATGCGGGACACCCATATTATAAAAGAATAGATAGTTTTAATGTAGAGGGGAATGACAACCACCCTTACAAAATAAAATACATTGATAATAGAGAATGCAAAAAATATATATTTTACCCTTATGACAACCCAGTATTAGATACAGAAGAAAAGATAAAACAAGCAGTAAATGCGTTCCCACCTGGTTCGTTAAGGGAACAAAAAGTGTTCTGTAAGTGGGTAATTGCAGAAGGTAGAGTATTCAACCAAATTAATAAGATAGATAGTTTAGATGGTCTAGTAATTAGGGAAATAGGAATAGGAATAGACTATGGTAGCGTAAACCCAACAACTTTTGTGCCACTAGCATTATGTTTTCATCAAGAAACAAGAAGATGGGTATTAGTAAGACTAGAAATATATTATCACGACCCTAGCGTAGAAAAAGATACTCCAACAACCGAGTATTATTCATACCAATTAAGATTATTCCTAGTTTATTTAAAAGATAAATACCCTAACATACCAATAACCGAAATAATAATAGATAGTGAAGCAAGCCACTTTGATAATAGATTAACAGTAGATGGAATTAAACACGATTTAGCAATAAAAGGTGCTGGAAGCGTAGATAATGGAGTTCAATATATGCAAAGTTTATTTTATAAAGATTACTTATTCATATTAGATAAGCCTAGCATTAGATACTTTTTACCAGACGGGAGATATGAAGAAAGTGGCAAAGACGAAGGCATATTAGAACTCGAAGGATATAGATACGACAAATTAAAGAGTGAAAAAGAAGGCACTAATTGTTATGTTAAGGATAAAGACCACCAAATAGACGCATTAAGATATATATTAGATGAGTTTAGAAGGACAAATAGAAGCCCAACGGTATAGGAGATAATATGATTATAAAATGTAAAAAGAGTAAGAGATTTTTATGCGAAGTTAATATAGAAGATTATTTAAAGAACTTGGAACAATTAGGAATAAGCCAAGAACTACCATTACGAATTATCATACCTTGTAGGGCTTGTAAGCAAATAGAAATATACGAAATATACGAAAAACACTATAATTTTAAGGAAAATCTTAAAAAATAGTGCTTTTTTTACCTTATATTATAAGGTTTTTATAACTTTTTTTAAAAAATTGCAAAAAACTATTGACAATATTATAATATTATGATATACTTATATCAACAAACGAAGAAAAGGAGAAAAAATTATGCAAGTAAAAGATTTAATTGGAACACTAGAAAAAATGATAAAGCAAGATGAAGATACATTAAAAACAAGAAAGGAAAACATTAATAGCAACTATGAATTAGCAAAATTAGATTTTCTAGTAATTGACAACTTAACTGATAGCATTTCTACTTACAAAAAAGCATTATGTGAAGTGCAAAAATTACAACAAAGAATAATTGACAGAAATACTAAATAATTCAAAGGTTTACTAGTTCCTATCAAAAACTAGTTTCTATAATGTAGCCAATGCCAGTTCCAAGCCTGGATAAATACAGAGGATAGGAAAGGAAAAAGAAAGAATGGAATTAAAAGAATTAGAAAAACTAATTAATGAGGAAATTAAAAAGGAAGGAAACGAAAAAGACAGAAATTATAATCTAGTTTGGAAAGTTAGAAGAATAACAGACAACTTATTAAAGAAATATGATGGCAAACTATATGTAAGCGATTATAAAGGACAAATCTTTATAAGAATGAGTTGTTCTGCTAACAGAACAAGCATTATAATTAAAATCAAAAAGAAAAAAGCAGAAAGAGAATATCAATATTGGTGTGGTTATACAACTCTATATACAATAGATAAAGTAGAAGTTATCGGCTGTGATGATTTTAATAGTATAGAGGAGTTTATAGCATATAACAATAAATTAGAACAAGATAGAAATAATTACGAGAAGGCAAAAACAAAATTATTTGAAGACCAATTACAAGAAAAAGGAATTGACTTTAAAGAGTTTTACAATATGATGGAAGATTACAAGCATTTAAGTTATAACGAAAAAATAGAACTAGCAAAGAAATGTGCTGGCAAAGATTATTATAGTTATTATTAAAAAGGAGAGATATAATGGCAAGATTTGGTAAACAACACTTTTATAATAGAACAACCAAAGAAGTGAAAGTATATAGTTATAATATAGCAATTCCAAAAAGAATAGTTGAGGAAGCAGGCTTACAAGATAGCAAAGTAGAGTTTAGCGTAAAAGGCAGTAAAATAATTATAGAAAAAGCACTTGACAAATAATAATCATTATGTTATAATGATATTAGAATTGAAGTGCAAGTGATTTGGATATGAAAAATCGCAAATGAAGGCACATACCTAGAAAGGTGTGTGCTTTTTATGTTTAATAAAATAAAAGCATTATGGAAAAATAGAAAATGGACTTTATATCTATATTATAATGGAATTAGAATTAAAAGGCTAAAAATTGACGATATAAGCGATATTAAGCCAATGAGTATAAACATACTAGGACATAAGGAATTGTTCGGTAAAAGCCAAATAAATGCCCTTATACGCCCTGTTAGGTTATTACTTACCGAAGAAAGCAAAAAAAGAACACATTGGGGGGTAGTTTTTGAGAAAGGAGTTGAATATGATGGAAAGTAGAATAAGAGAAAGAGATTTTTACCAAACTCCATTCATTAAAATAAAGGCACAGATAACAATGCCAGGTACAACCAATGGAATACCAAACATAAAAGATGAATATAAATATGTGGTGGCACCAAGTGCTAAAAAGATAGCAACCTATATTAGAAATCAATTATTTGGTAGTGATTTATTAACACAAACCGAAGGACTTGACATTAATTGGATAATGCCAACACTATCAAGAGCATTAGAAGAAGCCATTTATTCAAAAGAGAGTTTTATATATATACACAAGTTTGATAACAAAGTTTATCTAGAATGTTTAAGGAAATGCCAGATACAAAATCTAGTACAAAAATACGATAAAGTTATTAGTTGTGATATTATACAAGATTATGATGGAGAAGAAGGATATTATAGTTTAACTAGACACATAGAGCAAGAAGATGATGGCACTACTATAATGAAAATGAGTGCTTTTGAAAGAGAAAAACAAGATAAAGAATGGGTGCCAATGCCTCTATGGAAGTTTAACAAAATTACAGGAAGCGATTATAAAGAGATTTATAATTTGCCTTACCACCCTATCGTTAATATAGATATCGGGCAAGAGTTCTTCAAAGATAGCGAAAAGTTTATCAATGAAGAAATGAATATCTTTAATGTCTTTGCAGAAGAAATTGATAAGACAAAAACAAGAATTATTACAACGCAACACTATTCAAGTGGCGATATAGCAAGCACTTGGAAGCCTAGTAGTAATTTATACGAGGTTCAAAGTTTAACTGTTAATAATATTCAAGATTATTTTACATTATTACCTGGGGACAGAGAACACCAGTTGTTTGAGTTCGTACAAGGAGAAATTAGATATCAAGAATATATTGAAAGTTTTAAGTTTTGCGATTATCAAATAATTCAAATGGCTAATTTAAGCCCAGCAACTTTTGGATATGAAAAAGACGCATACCAAAATGTAGCAAGTATTGATTTAAACGCAAATCTTACTGAAATGACAATAGAAGCAATTAAACGTCAACTAGAACCTCAAATTAATAAACTAATTGAAAATATTGTTAAGTTGCAACAAAGCCAAAATATGACTGAAAACCTTATTCCAGCCGAATTAAGTTGGGACTACGGAAGCAACGAGAGATTTGATGATATGAAGAAACTTGACGTGTTAGCCAAAGTTCAAAGAACTGCTAGTGTTCCATATAGTGTAAGAGCAAAAATCATAACACCTATACTTAACAAACTTATTGATGAGCCAACCAACGAAGAAGATTTAGTTAGTGCTTACAAAGAAGAAGAAAAAGATATAGGAATAAGATATGAAGAAATCTAGTGAGTATATAGCCGAAAGCGTCTTTAATGTAAACGCACATTATACAGAACTCCAAAACAAGACTAAATTACTTTACTTCAAATGTTTACAAGAGAACAAATCAAGTGAATATTTTAGGGAAGAAGTATATAAGATATGGGGCAATGTAGACCACGAGTTTATGGATAAGCAAGTTGATAAGTTAGAAAAAATGGTTAATGATAACAATGTTAAAATGGCTATTAATACTGGTAGATTAAGTGGAGAATATAAACCAAGTGGGGCTTGGGAAGTAGATGACGAATATTTTAAATTAGTTCCAGAAAGCCAGTTTAATCAAATGGAAAAGAAGTTTGCTAGCCAAGTTTCTAAAAGTTATGATAGGTCTAAAAAGACAATGGAAAAAGTAGATAAAGAAACTTACTTACAAAAAAAGATAAGAACTTATGATGATGAAGTAGACCAAGTTGTAGCATATTTTAATAATGCAGGCGAGGTTGTCCGTCATACTCAATTATCTACTTACTTATCAATGATACATAATACTAATTTAACAAGAGCAGGTTGGAACCAAACAATGCGTGATAGTGAAATGTTAGATAGAGAATTATTTATTATTCCATTCCACCCATTTAGTTGTTTGGACTGCTTCTATTATCAAAATAGAATACTTACTAAAAGCGAAGTAGAACATTTAATAGGCGTGGAAGCAGAAGAACAAGAAGGAGATTTACTCCACCCTAACTGTAAATGCAGTTTAGAAATCTTTTGGGATAATTCACAAATCAAAGAAAGTAAATATTCTGCCGATGAAGTAGAAGATATGTACCATACAAGACAACAAGTAAACTCATTAACATTAAAGAAATCTAAAATAATAACAGATATGAAGATACAAAAGAGTTTAGGCAACGAAGAACAATACGATAAATTAAACCAAAAGAGAAATGCTATTAATTCTCAAATAAGAGATTTAAAGAGTGATTTACCGACCGCTAGTTTGCAAAAACAAGTTGGTGCGATAAATAGATAACTCAATAATAATTGTAGTGCTACCTTAATTGGTAGCATAGAGTAGTTATTTTTCATAAACTGGAGCATAACTATTCTATGGTGCTAATTAAAGCACTATGCACTTCTTTCTATAATTCTAGACAAATAGGAGGAAATTATGGATATTACAAAATATCTAAAAAACAAGGATATCTCACTATCCAACGATGACATTGACATTGAAAAGTGGGAAAAAGACATTAGAAAGGGCTATGTTTTGAGTGAAGAAGTTGATAAGGCAAAAGAAGCCAGTTTAAAAGAAAGCACTTCAAAATATGCAGAACTGGAAACAAAGTATAATGCTTTGGAAAAGACTTATAACGACTTACAAGCCAAAAATGTAGAACAGAATAATGTTATTGGTGGGTTAAAATTACAAGTAGAAATGACTAACCAAGGTTTCAAACAAGACAAGTTTGAAGAAGTAGCACAATTAAGAAATACGCTATTCAAAGATGAAAAGGACGATAGCAAAGCCATTGGGCTTATTAAAGAGAAGTTCGGTGCAACTTACTTCCCACAAGTTGAAGAAACCAAAGTAGAAGTTCCAAACGAAACTAATTTTAACACGCAAAACAAAGAAAATCGTGAAATTAAAATCACGAGAAAAACAAGTATAAGAGATTTAATTAGGAAATAAGGAGAGTGAATTAAAAATGAATTACACACAAGATGGTGTATATAGTTTAGACTTGCAAGCAGTTGCAAAG
>JAZLDP010000099.1:0-10975 GCA_045614835.1 Clostridia bacterium
GGAGAGAATATTGTTATATCTTTTAAGGTTGTCGGTTTAACCAGTCAATACGACAAAGCCTACACATCAACTACAACATTTAACAACTCACTAAAAAAACTATTAAGCGGTTTCGATTATTCAATTGCAATTCTATCTGACGATAGCAAGACCAATGAAGACTTCATAAAATACTGCGAAACATTCAATAACTTAGGCTATAAGTTCACCGTTCAAACTGGTGCAACACCTATTCTAGACCAATTCGGAGACACACTAGAAGAAGTTGCAGAGGTTCTACTATATGTTGGTATTGGTTTTGCTGTATTTGCTGCCCTACTACTTATGAACTTCATTTCAACTTCTATCTCTTATAAGAAGAGAGAAATTGGAATACTTCGAGCTCTAGGTGCTAGAGGTTCTGATGTGTTCGGAATATTCTTCAACGAAAGTGCTGTTATTGCTATGATTAACTTTGTATTAGCAACAATTGCAACTATTGTTACAAGCATTATTCTTAACAATGTAATCATTACTAAACTTGGACTTGACTTAGTTTTACTATCTGTTGGAATCAGACAAGTTGCCCTAATATTCGGTGTAAGTCTAGGAACAGCATTCCTATCAAGTTTCTTGCCAGTAATGAAGATTTCTCGCAAAAAACCAATTGATGCAATTAATAATAGATAATTCAATATTATCTAAAAACAAAAAACACTCAAGAACTTTTGAGTGTTTTTCTTTTCCTAATTCTTAGATTATAGAATTTTCATCTTCATCAACCAAATTAATTCCTAGTTCTGCAAATGTTTGGTCAAAGATTTTTCTCTCAGCAATTGTGGCATCTACTGCAATTTCAGAAAGTGTTTTTCCAACATTAAACATACGGGAATTGCAATAAACAAAAGGCTTGGCACCATTAGGTATTTCGATATGGTCATAAGAATATCTTGTTTTAACATCAGACATAATAGTCTTAAATGGATTGTGCCCTTTCACAACACCATTAGTTGTCATAACATTTTGAAGAGAAGTTCTAACAGCATCTTCATCTAAAGATGTTCTTACTCTTGCGCCCTTATATGCACACATTCTATATCTATCATCTCTACCAAACTCTACACCATAGTCTTCCCAACCAATTTGACCATCAGTATAACTTCCAACAACCACACTAACCATAGGTCTATATGTGTCAAAATTAATTGCATTTTTTTCACAAGAAATTGTTGTTAAAAACTCATCATCAAAAACAAGTGTTTTTCTTGGAGAATACATACCTGTATGAATTTGTTTAGACAAATCAAATGCAGTTACCCCTTTCTCTTTTAACATAGCATATTGCTCTGCAGTCAAGAACTTTGAACCATTATCTCCTGGCAACTGGTCATATACCCCCTTAGGCATATCTATAAGTCTACAGATAACACTATCCATATCTTGTTTCAATATTTTACTAAAAAATGACTTTGCACTCATTCCCCATACCCCCAATTTTATTGGAAGTATTATAACATACGACTTTTTCAATTTCAATAGGGATATAATAATTTTTTTGCAAATTTTAATTATAACATTTTCCCTTTATGATTGGAGATTTAGACAAATTTTTATTTCATAATTCACCAAAACAAAAAGACAGTAAAACTTTACTGCCTTTTATATTATTTATTTTTCATAATTTCTTTGATTGCAAGTAGTATACCTATTTTGCCATACTCATAAGTAAGACCACCCTGCATATATGCTGTATATGGTTCACACATTGGACCATCACAACTAAGTTCAATTGTAGCACCAGATGTGAAACTTCCACCAGCCATAACTTCATCGTGAGGATAACCAGGCATTGGAGCAGGAACTGGAGTTACATAACTTTCAATCGGACAGCCCTTTTGAATTCCACCACAGAAAGCAACAAGTTTATCAGGGTCGCCAAGATTAATAGTTTGGATAATATCTGTTCTAAGTTCATCAAATGTTGGGTCTACATCAAATCCTAGTTCACTAAGCATATAACTAGCATAAGTCATAGTTTTTAGACTTGATGCAACTACACTAGGAGCGAAGAATAAACCCTTGTAAAAAGACAAGTTTTGGTTCATATTAGCACCAATATCTTTTCCAATTCCAGGAGCAGAAAATCTCTCAGCTACATCATTAATAAGGTCTTTTCTACCAACGACATAACCACCAGTTTTAGCAATACCCGCACCTAGGTTCTTCATAAGTGAACCAACTAGAATATCCGCACCAATATGAGTAGGTTCTCTATCTTCAACAAAGTCACCATAGCAGTTGTCTACCATAATAATAACTTCTGGGTCAGCATCTTTAATAGCCTTGCAAACTCTCTCAATCTTATCAATAGTTAGACTCTTTCTTTGAGAGTAGCCTCTAGAGCGTTGAATTTCTACTAGTTTTACTTTGCTTTGTTTAAGTCTACTTACAATAGCAGGAATATCGAAGTCGTTATCAATTAGGTCAATCTCTTCATACTTAATTCCGTTAGCGATTAGAGAATTTCTACTATCTCCGCTAGTACCAATAACAGTTCTAAGCGAATCATAAGGTTCGCCTGTAATAGAGAGCATTGTATCCCCATACTTAAGCACTCCGAATAATGTCAAACCTAATGCGTGAGTACCACTCATAATTTGTGGCCTAACAAGCGCATCTTCTGCACCAAACACACTAGCATATATCCTTTCTAATTTTTCTCTTCCCTCATCAGAATAACCATAACCAGTTACTTCTACAAAGTCTGAACTAGCCACCCAATTGTCTTGGAACGCTTTCAAAACCCTTGAACTCCAAAGAAGAGCGTTATTGTCATAAGCCTTAAAAATTGGCTCTAATTCTTTTTCTGCTTTGTTAGATAGTTCTAACAATTTTTCATCTATATCAAATATTGATTTCATAATATCTCCTATACCTAAAATACTATACAAAAAATCCAACAATTTGTAAATAACTTTTTGTATTTTAGCGTGTTTTACCCGTTATTTATAATAAATTTTATATATACATATATCAATATTATTTTTAACCATTGACAATACACCCCAAAATAAGATAAAATATATCGTAGAAAAAATATTTTTTAAAGGTGAAATTTATGATTGATGTAAACAGTATTAAAAATGGTATGACACTTCAAATCGAAGGTAATATCTATCAAGTTGTTGAATTCCTACATGTTAAACCAGGCAAAGGCTCTGCTTTTATGAAGACCAAATTAAAGAACTTAAGAACTGGTGCTAACTTAGAAAGAACTTTCAATACAAATGTAAAATTCGAAGAAGCTCATATCGATAGAAAAACAGTTCAATATCTATATGAGGCTGCAGAAGTATATTACTTTATGGACAATGTTACTTATGACCAATACGAGCTATCTGCAGAGCAAGTAGGTGACTACAAAGACTATATGCTAGAGAATATGAATGTTGACTTAACTTTCTTCGGTACAGAACTATTAGGTATCTCTATCCCTGAGAAAATGGAATACTTAGTTATCGAAGCTGAACCAGGAATCAAAGATAGTACAGCTACTGCTGCTACTAAAAATGCTAAAATTGAAACTGGCCTAAATGTAAGAGTTCCAATGTTCATTAACGAAGGCGACAGAATTGTCGTTACTACTTATGATGGAAAATACTACGGCCGTGCATAATAAAGTAGTTCTTGTTACTGGTGGCGCTAGAGGAATTGGCAAAGCCGTTGTAGAGAAATTTGCTAGTCTTGGTTACACTATTGCTATTAACTACAATAGTAGCGAAGAGAGAGCAAATAATCTACTATCTGAACTAACTGAAAAAGGTGTATCTGCTATTACTATCAAGGCCGACATTTCTAACGAAGAAGAAGTCAAGTCTATGATTAGAACAGTGGTAGAAAGGTTCGGCAAAATAGATATACTTGTCAATAATTCCGCAGTGAATTATGACACTCTATTCCAAGACAAAACTACCGAGCAGTTCCGCAGAACCTTAGATGTCAATGTTATAGGAACATTCCTAGTTAGCAAGTATGCCGGAGAAGTTATGTATAACAACAAGTATGGCAAGATAATCAATTTGTCTTCTACAAACGGTATTAATACTTACTTCCCTATGTGTATAGACTATGATGCAAGTAAGGCAGCAATTATCTCCCTTACTCATAACTTAGCAACTCAGTTTGCACCTTTCGTTACTGTTAATGCAGTAGCCCCAGGATTTATTGCAACCGAGAGCGAAGTTGAAGGTATGGACGAAGAATTTATCGCACTAGAAACCGAAAAAGTTATGGTAAAAAGAGCAGGACAACCTGAAGATGTTGCCAACCTTGTTAGTTTCTTGGCAAGTGATGAGGCCGACTTTATTAACAACCAAGTCATCAAAATTGATGGTGGCATCTACGGAGATGAATAAAAGAAAAACGAACACAAAACCGTGTTCGTTTTTTTATTTTGTATTTTTTAATAATTGAAATTATTATTCTTTTCCATCACCATTTCCATATCGTTTTCAGATTCCTTTGATAAACTTTCAATAGGAGGCTCTAATGTTTTTGCGACATGTTGTTGTGTTAAAGCACCAATAGTATTAGATGCTCCAAATAATAGTTGTGCAAATCTTTGCAAATGTGGACTATCTTTGCTTTGCAATTTTGTTGCCAATTCTGCACTATTCCTACCCAAAAAATTAACAACCTGACGAATTGGTGATTGCTCTTTAGTTAACCCCTCCAACAAAGTCTCCAACTCCTGTCCTTTGGCTCCGCTTAATTCAGCAATATCCAAAATTGTTCTATTATGATTAAGTCCCATCACTTCATTACAAAGAATTGCTATGTTTTCAAATTGACTTTCCCCCACAACCCTCATAAATTCTTCTGCAGGAAACTCTCTTAACCTTGTTTCTTTTAATTCCGGCATATATGCAGACAAAAAGCCATCCATGATTTCAAAAAGCTGACTATATGAAGATGTAAAGCCTTTGCCATTTATAATATTTCCTTTGCCTCTTGCATTTCTCGCATTAAACATTTGAACAGCAAAGTAATCTGTGATAACCTCATTAAACATCTGATTTTCTCTATACTGACTAGAATAAGGGGTACCGCCCTTTTCTCTATGTCCCTTTTCAAAACCCGAACTATCTACAGAGTGAACAAACTCATGAATTAAAACTAAATCAGAAGGATTAATTCCAAAAGCAACCATTCCGTTACAGTGATAAGCTTCTGTCAAATTATCATTTCTAAACAAATCCCAATCACTATAATCTGGTGCGGTTATTTTTGCGATAGGGTCTTTTCTTACTCCCCAATAATTTACAAACATTGCTTGATAAAATTGTTCAGAAATAGCAGCAGACTCGGCAATTCCCATCAATCTACATTCCTCTTCGTTCTGTTTTATCATATTCATCCTATGTTGAGAAACAAAACCATCTAAGAATTGTAAATTTTCATTTATTTCAGGATTAGAACTATAACCAGTTTTATCCCAAACCGCAGCCAATTCATTTATTTGATTAGCGGTAAGCCTAGCTAAATTTTCGTCTGCAACAACCTGTTCTCTTGTAACCCCTAACTGACTTAAAGCAAAATCTAAATTGGGAGAAGATGATGTTTCCAGCACAGCTTTCAAATCATTACCGTTTTGAGACAATAACCACGAAACATACTCAAAACTTATCGGAAATTCAAAATTGCCACCCGTTGTCTTATTAAAATTATCCAACTTAACTTGTTTTAAAAACTCATCTATAGAGTTTCTAGGGCCTATAGTTTGATACAAAAAAGCAATCTCTGTAGAATTAACTTTATCTTGTATTTTTTGAGAATGAGCAGGTCCCCAAAAATCAACAAATGTTTCTGCCACCTGTTGTTTAATTCTTCCCTGTATTTCTTCTCTTGAATTTAAAACACCTGTTTCTAGATAATTGTTATAAAATAAATTATCACATATGCTAATTACTTTAGAAATTGTTTCAGGGTTGTTATATTGTTTACTTTCTAAATTTTCCATAACAACCTCTTACTTCATATCCAAAGAAATCATAGTATTCAAAATTTCTCTTTTTCTTATCTCTTCTCTTGCAAGAAAGTCCTTGTTATTAGGCCTATTCCTCTCTATAAGATACATAAGGGTAGGAAAAGTTTCAGGCGTTTTGTTTAAACCAACTATTTGCCTTGCACCGCTCTCATCCTCATAAGCAATCTTATAACTAATTCCATCAGTCTTATTCAAATCTTCAACACTATCCGGCCACTCTTTAACAATTTGTATTGCTTGTCTTACAAAAGTTTGAACACCTTCATTTTTTGTTTCAAGACCAAAAGTAAAATCACCAGTTTCTTCATCTGCATAAATTGAATAATTTTTTTGAGGTGACCAAATTACAATTTTTATTTTCATAATATTTCCTTATCATTTCTTTTCTTAAAGAATAACACATAATTATATTTAATCAAAACAAATAAGTTTAATATTATGCCTTATTAACTACAAAAAAAATAGTTAACAATTTATCTTTTTGTTAACTATCTTCATCTAAATCTGAGTTCGAAAGTAGCGCATTGGTTGTGAACTGATATTTGTCATTAATTTCTTTTAATTTCAAATGAATTGCATCTACCAAATTTGTTTGAGCAGTTGTTAATACTCTTTTGCTCTCTATGAAATTAATCATATATATAGTATCAAAGAAAGTCTTCTTAATTTTCTCTTCTTTAAGACCCTTTAAATCACTAATATTGTCTAGTCTATCGGCAAGTTTAATAATTAATGCATAAGATGACATATACTGCATCTTGTGTGCAAGATATATTTGTTTGCCAACAAGTTTAGGCATAAAAGTTGAAGAAGTAACTTCCATTACTAGACTAGCAACCACTTCTCCAAACCTATCCTGAAGTTCCCTATAAGAAGTATAAGTATCCTCAAGCACATCGTGAAGTAGCGCACCTGCTTTAAGAATATTTGAGTTTTGAGAAGGCTTAAATTTAGTAACAATCTCACTAACTCTAATAGGGTGAGTGATATACTCTTGACCATCTGAACGCATTTGTCCCTGGTGCCTCTCTCTAGCAAATCTTAATACTTCATCTACATCAATTTCTTCATTAATATCTATATGCATATCTCTTTCCTCGATACTATCAATCGTTTGGTAATTTGTATTATTTTAGCGAAATTTGTTATAAAAGTAATAGATTTCTCTATCTTAGCAAATTTATAATAGTTTGTCAAATTAACTCTGCCAGTATACAACAAATTGTTAGGTTAGTTTTAGAAATTATTTTAAAACTTTAAAGATACAAAAGCCAACAACATTGGTATATATCCAAACTTTTAAAATCTTTAATTTCCTAACTACAAAACAAAAAAACAACCCTAACTTAAAAATTAGAGTTGTTTTATTTTTTTAGTTAAGTCTATCATCTTCCTCATCATCAAATTGGATATTGGTTGATACAGGTTCTTCTGGAAGTTCTGCTGTTGCAAACACACTAGTCGAAGCGTTAATAGTCTCTTGACCCTCTTCTGTATCATCAAAAGCCACTACAGGTGTTGCCTCAGGCTCAGCCACTGGTGTAGGTCTTTGTATATTAGTGATACTTTGTCTAAGAGCATCAAAATTACCGAAAGTCTTAGGTGCTTCTTCTACTGGAGCAACCTCTTCAGCCTCTTCTACTACAGGCTCTTCAGCAACTTCCTCTTCAAAGTTGATAGCAGGAGTTTCCTCTACAGGTGTTGCTTCAACATTAGCACCAAAACTTGCAAATGGATTTACTGGCTCTGATACAACTTCTTCGTTAGGTTCTTCGGTAGCAACTGAAGTTTCCTCTTCAACTTCTACAACTGGAACAGGTTCTTCGGCTACAGCATTAAAGGTAGCGAATGGATTTGCAGCAACTTCCTCAGTAGTCTCTTCTACTGCTGGAACTTCTTCTTCAAATACTGGAGCAACAACTTCTTCCTCTTGCTCCTCTTCCACAACTACAGCATCTTCCACTACTGGAGCAACAGGCTCTTCTGTAATAGTTTCTTCCGCTACAGACTCAGGCACGAAAGTATTTGTATTTTCTTCTACAACTTGCTCATTAGGAGCAGTTTCCTCTTCTTCAACCTTTTGTTCAGATGGTTTGTTAAGGATTGTTATTTTATTTAGAATATTGCTAATATTATTCTTAGCCTCTTCTTGACTAATTGGCTCTTTTTCTACAGGCTCTGATACAGCCTCTTCATTAGTTTCTTCAGTAGCAACAGTGTTTTCTACTGGAGTTTCTTCTACTGATTGAGCCTCGTTATTTAATGCTGAGAACATAGCAGCCTCTTGCATTACTGGGGTTTCCTCTGCAGTAGCAAAAGTATTCTCTTCTACAACTGGGGTGGTTGGCTTTTTAGTTGGAACAGCTTCCATTCTACCGCCTAGTTTTTTGCCAGTCATATTAATAAGTAGACTCTTTGGAGTTAATCTTGTCAAGAAATATAAGAACTTGTATTTTCCTCCAACAATGTAGAAAGGCTTAGTCTTTGGCTTGTTAACTAATTTATATATTTGGTCAGCAACATAAGTAACAGACATTCTCTTATTTTCTTTTGCATCATTATGCTCGGTAGAAGTCTTTAGTCTATCGCCATATCTTTCGGTTGTTTCAAATTCTTTGATTCTATTCTTTGTGAAGTTAGTCTTTGTATCCCCTGGACAAATTGCAACAACATCAATTCCAGCAGGTGCTAGTTCCATTCTCATAGCGAAACTTAGATTAAGCACTGCAGACTTAGCTGCACCATAAATGCTCTTAAATGGTACTGGGAATAATGCCATAGCAGAAGATAAGTTAACAATTTTTGAGCCCTCACTCATATAACGAAGAGCAGCCCTACTACAATACAAAGTACCATAGAAGTTTACATCCATAACTGCATTAATCTTCTCCATTGGAGCAATCTCGGTAATAGCACTCATACCGAAACCAGCACAGTTAATAAGCATATCTATTTTGCCATATTTCTCGTGCACATCATTAAACACTTGATTAACTTTTATCTCGTGTGCAACACTTCCTTGGTAATGGTCTTGACTAGCACTCTCATCAATTGAGAAAGTAATAACCTTATCACCGTTCTTTTCAAATAATTCTTTTAGAGCAAGACCAATTCCGCTTGTTCCACCTGTAATTACTATAGTTCTACTCATAGTATCTCCTAAATATTTTCTTCCAATTTTCTGCTTTGATATCTACAATATAAGTATTTGTAGAAAAAAGCAAAATTTGCTCATCTACTTTAATTTTAACAAACTTTCACAAATCTAACAAATACTTTTATATTACTTATAATAATATTAGTTGCAAAAATCCCTCATTTTTGGTATAGTTGACAATGTAAATAACAATAAACTTTATATTGGGGTGTCGCCAAGCGGTAAGGCAGAAGACTCTGACTCTTCCATTTCGTGGGTTCGAATCCTACCACCCCAGCCAAACAAAATCTAATCCGAACCAAAATGGTCGGATTTTTTGTTTGCTTGGTGTGTAGGATTAGCAGACGGTGTCTGTCGACAATTGCATTGTCGCGAACCCACTATGGTACTCGGTTCCCGTCAACTTCGTTGCCACCCGAGAAATATGCTTCGCACATTGACAAGTCCTACCACCTTTAGCCTTGATGAGAACCAGTTGAACACGGTTAGTATTGCCGTTTTCACTGGTTCTTTTTATTTTAAGCAAAAAACTTTAAAATGCATAAAATGAGAAAACTTATAAAATAGTTAAGATAAATATTCGATAAGTATTATTAATTACTATAAACATATTATATAAAACAAAAATCGGATTTAAAACAAAAACGTTAAAAATCCGAAAATTTTATATTTTTCTTTTTCTATAAAATGCTTTAGCCTTTTGAAACAACTCTAAAAATTTCTGTTTCATTTCCTTATCAATTATTATTTTATTTATTTTCTCTTCATAATTTATAGTTATCTGCAACATATCTTTCTTTAATGCATTATAACTTTTAGTCAATTGTTCCTTTTTTTCTTGATTGGTTTCTTTTTGTATTTTGTCTCTAAGCCTACTTATTTTCCTATCTCCATTTTTACTAATATATATTAATGTTTCTTCTATATGCTCAAGAACATCATTAATAATATCGCTTGGAGTATCATTGGTTATATAATCGCATAATCTAAGTCCAATATTAAAAAATCCTCTTTTTTTATATGCTTTCAACAAAGAATACTCTTCATTTTGAATTGCATACTCAATCAACTCCGACCCCATACTAACATATTTATATGGATCTACATATCTAGTATCAGAAATAATTTTTTCAACACACTTGATAATATTAATTTTCTTGATTTCTGAAATGTTTGGTTCATCTTTTTGTCTTCCAGAAACACTTACCCAAGCAAATGTTTCAACACTAGCAAATCCTCTATTTTTTGCATTTAAGTCAATGTTTTCACATTTTAATAAAATGTCTACGATTTCCTCGTTTCCCATACAAACAGCTTGTGCAAGAGGGAAAACGCCATTATCATTGTAGTATGTATTCATTTTATTCACATCGAAATCGCCAGTATTCACTAAAAAAGAAACAATTTCAGAACAATCATTTAGAATTGCAAATTCAAGCAAATTATAGTGTTGATATTCCAGATTAATATTATCATACATCTCTTTTTTGTTGTAAAGTTCCTCAAATTTATATATGTTATAAGATTCAATGTAATAAAACAAAATATTTGGATTGTCCACACTATAATTACTTAAATTTGCATTTTTTGCTATTTGTGTATTGTTGATTTTTTTAGAATCATTTAACGGAACCAATAATATTATTGCTATAACTATAATTATTAAAATCCACATAGGCATCTCCTATTACGTTATTGTAACAAATTTAAATTAAATTGCAAATTATATTCATAAAAAATATTTTTAATAAAATCATTTTTGCTGTGTTCAACTAGGGTGCACCCTTGCCAGC
>JAZLDP010000100.1:0-12570 GCA_045614835.1 Clostridia bacterium
TCTCTAACAGGAACAACACCATCAAACTTACTTTGCCAAGTATAGAATAATGTTCTAAGAACTCTATTGTATACATTAGTTAGCAAGTTGCCATCTTTGGTTACTGGGTCAGCATCTTCTGGCTTTGCATCTGGGTCAAAAGGCTTAGGTGTAAATGAAGAAGAAGTATTACCAACACTTAATCCCAAGAAATGCATTCTTAGTTGCTCTACTGAATAGTATTTAAGCAATTCATCTGGCTTAGGTGGTTTAATGCTACCTGAACTACTAGCCTTATTACCTAAGAATAGAGAGTGCTTATTAACAATTAGATGAGACATATTAAGTTCGCCCTCAGGAATATCCAAAGTTGGATTAGTTCCTTGTGTACATAGCCACATAGCGTGTTGCACAGGACCATAGAAATACATATTATCTTCACCAAGAATTTGGTAGATATAACTATCCTTATTACACCAATAATCTTTCCACGCTTCACTGCCTTTGCCTTGTTTCTCAAGACAAGTTTTTGTAAAGCTGATTGGTGCCCACAAACTCTCTGGCCATACATAGAAAGTCAAGTCATCAAGACCATCTTTATTAGGCACAGGCACACCCCAAGAAATGTTTCCACTTAGTCTAAATGGTGTTAAGGTTTTACCTGTACGGTATCTAATTTGGTTCTCGCTCAAAGTTTCACACGCAAACTCTCTATCTTCTAGTTTATTAAATACTAGAACAAATGATGCTTTGCTTTTTTCTTCTCTAATCTCGTGAGTAGGAAGAAGTCCTGCAACATCTTCATATAGAGACATTTGGTCTTTCTTAATATAAATCTCAGGCTTTTTGAAGAACTCTCTAACCTCTTTTAAGAAGAATGGTCTAGCCTCTGTTTTCTCTAATCTATCTACCCACTCATTCATAAGGTCTAGACATCTAGGCATATCAAAATACCAATTGCCAATTTCCTTTAAAACAGGTCTTTTGCCACTAAGAGTACTAACTGGGTCGATAAGCTCTTTTGGCTGATATTGGTGTCCCAAATCACATTCATCAGCATAACCTTTTTCGCTATTACAATTCTCATAAGGACATTTACCAATAACCTGTCTACCGTTTAAGAAAACACCCTTTTCTTCATCATAGAATTGAAGTGTTGACATCTTCTTTAAGTAACCATTATCATATAACTTATTGAATATCATATGGCTGATTTCTTTATGGTTTTCTACTGCATCACCGACAGCACTTGCACCGAAGAAATTAAGAGAAATATCGAACTTCTTCAAATCTTCTTTATGTCTTAGGTGGTACTCCATTACCATATCTTGCATAGTGCCTTTATATCCGCTCTCTTGCAACTTTCTATAAGTCTCCATAGATGGAGAACCATAACAGTCAGTACCACTAACAAATACAACATTTTCATCCCCTATTCTATCTCTCAAGAAACGCGCCATAAAGTCTGCATATAGAAACATTCCTAGTACATGTCCATAGTGCAAATCTTTGTTGCCATAAGGCATACCGCCAGTAATAACCGCTCTTTTAGGAGCTGGTTTTCTATTTTCTATCATTCTCTTTAATCTTTCTTCGCCAAAATCTCTCATATAAACCTCTTTGACTAACAACTAGTAGTATATTAGTATTAACTCATTTAACATATATAATATAATAATTTAATTATATTAAAATATAACATTTATGTAAAAAGTATATAACAAATCAACTTTTTTGTAAATCAAACCAAACACAACTCACAAAAAAAGTGTTCTTAAAGACACACACTTTAAGAACACTTAGGACAAATTCCCTTTTATTGGTTATAGAGTTAAACTCTTATATTATTTACAAATTAGTTTTGAGCATCAGAACTAACATTATCGTTCACAAAGTAAATATGAATAATAACATCTGCTTCTGGAACTAATGCATCAGTTTCTATCTCTTCTGGAACTCTAACAGAACCCTCATTAACAATTTGGCAATATGAAGCAACTTCTACATCATTTTGTAAAAGCACTGGAATTATAGCGTCGTGAATACTATCAATTAAATTCTCACCAGTTACGAATTTAGTTTCTACTGCATTAAGATTTAGATTGTTATCAATGAACATAATTGTTGCATTAATTTTATTATTTTCAACCGCACCATCAGTACCTGTTCCAGCATAACCAGAAAGTGTTTGATTATAATAATTGTTATCAAAAGCAGTTGTAAAATCAAGAGACATATTAATAATATTAGAGTTAGTTGTTACAACCACATTATCAGCAGTAAACTCTTGTTCAAAAGAACCTCCAAACACACTAGCAGCAGACTCCTCAAGAACCATATTAGAAGCATAATTAAATGCTAATCCTCTAATTCTATTATTATCAAACGCAACAGTTAAAGAACCTTCACCTTTTAATACGCCATCAGCAGTATATACAAAAGCACCATCAGTAGTATCAATTGCCATATTTAATGTCAATGAATATACTCCATCAGTTAGAGCGAATTTGTAACTAGTTGTTACATATTCACTGAAGTCTTGTTCACTTGCATTTTCAATATTATCACTTGCAAGAGTGTTTATAGACCAATCAACAAGATTATCTTTGAATTCAGTAAAATCTTCCTTCTCTTCAAATTTAGAGAATAATTCAACTAGTCCATCTGTTTTTGTTAAATAATTACTAACAACACCTATATCAAAAACGATATTTTCTTTTGCATAAAGATTATTTACTCTGCTAAGAACTTTTGTATCGTTTTCGTTCTTGTATAGTTCATAGTATTGACCATTATACTTAACAACTTCTGAAAGGGTATTGTTAATATAAGTGTTACCTTCACTATCAACACCTTTAAGAGTATCAATCATATAACCAGTATTATTAGTCTTGTATCCACCATAAACATTTCTTGTAACCTTATTTGAAGTAATTAAACTATTATACTGCTCAACCAATGCCTTGTTATCAACGCTAAGACCAGCCTTAGAAATATCCATTACTTCTCTATACTCATTAGAAGCCTTGTAAGTATAAGATTGCTCTTTTGTTCCATCATTTCTAAGAGTATCATTAGCAAGAGTTCTAAGAGTTGTATATGCTTCTTGTTGTTGTTCTGCAGTTAAGTCAACAGTTAGATTACCTGGGTCTTCCGGGTCTCCACAAGCAGTAGCCCAGAACATACAAGGCGCTAACATTAATGAACATAATATTTTTTTCCAAGTTTTTTTCATAGTACCTTAATTCTCCTATCCCATAAAAATACTTTTCCTAATACTAGTATACCCTTTTATCAACACTTATGTCAAACAAACAAATAATTTATATATATAAATTAAAAATTTTTTAATATGATTTATTATCTATTTCTAGCAATATTTTATACACAAATATAATATCAAAATAAGAAAAAGTGCTCCAAGAAACCCTAGAACACTTTATTTTTTAAATTTATTACCTCATCTCTGGAGGAATTGGAGACCAACCATCTTCCAATACAACATAGATAGTCATACCCTCAGAAACTAATGCATCAGTAGACAATTTATGAGTTCTCTCAGCATCACTAAAGATACCAACAATTTGCTCATCTTCTAAGCCCCAAACAGCTTTGAAAATATCATAAATATTATCACCTAAGAAGAAAGAACAAATTTCTTCTGAACCTGTGTTTGTAATATATACAGTTACATCAACAAGTTCTTTTTCTACAGGAGGCTCACCAATAGTTACATATACTGTAATATCATAAGAAGGAACAATATCTTGCTCTCCGATATTAAGTGCAACACCATCTGTCACAGTAAAAATATCCAAAACCTCTAAGTCTGTACCTAAAGTATAATTAGCAAGTGCAGCACGAACTGCGTCCCAGAAATTATAACCATAAGGAACTTTTGTAACTTCTTCGTTACTATCAGCAATAATAGTGATTGTAGATAATTGGTTTTGAACTGCTCCATTTTCACCAGTTCCTACATAACTACTTACATCTTGATTAAAGAAAGTATTATCAAATTCAGTACCAAATTCAATATAAGCTCTTTCTTTGTAAGTAGAATCACATCTCATTACATCAGTATCTAAAAATTCATAACCAGCAAATATATCATTGTTCCAGTAACTCTTACAAGTAAATTCTGTTATAATTCCATTGTTATAATCAATGTTAATTGATTTAATTCTATCATTATTAAAAACAACATCAACATTTGAACGGAAATAAGAATCTGCAATATGTTCTAGAGGATAAGAAATTCTATCTTCAATATGTGCACTTGTATCTAAAGACAGAACATAATCACCTTCGACTAAAGATAATTTGTAAGTAGCGGTCAAATCTTGCATTTCATTATCAATAAAATTATCTAAATCTTCATCTGTTCCGCCAAACACTTGAAGTCTAGTCATCAATCTAAATGCCCAGCGTTGCAAAGTTTCTTTGAAGCCATCAAAATTCTCGCCATCATCAACAATCTCAAGAAGTTCTTCAATAAACTCATTATCTAGGCCCATATTTAAATCTTCAGGCTCTAACAAATACTCATTTTTAGCGTGGCTGTTTGAAACATATGCTGCAACTTTATTTGTTCCATCATTAGTATAATTCACATACTTTTGACCATTGTACTTGGTTATATTAGAAACTGTAGTTGTTGTAGATTCTTCATCTTCAGTACCTTTTTCTTCAACAGAAACTAAATTATATCCAGTGCTATTAGATTTGTATCCGACATAAGAAGTTTTAGAATTAATCGTATTATCAATATTATTTGTTAAACTCTTAGCTTCATCTAAAGCAAATCCAGTAAGACCAGAGTCAGTAAAATCATAAATCTTATTAGTCCATCTGCCGTTCTCCAATTTATACACCTGGTCTTTGGAGCCATCATTATCAAGTAGGGTTGACGCAAGAGTTCTAAGAGTAGTATACGCCTCTTGTTGTTGCTCGACAGTTAAATCAGTTGTTAAATTGTCTGGGTCTTCGGGGTCACCACACGCTGTTGCCCAAAACATACAAGGCGCAAGCATTAGCGAACACAAAATTTTCTTCCAAGTTTTCTTCATAATATAGTACTCCTATCCCATAAAAATACTTTTCCTAATACTAGTATACCCTTTTATATTCACTTATGTCAATCAAACAAATAATTTATATATATAAATTAAATAATCTTTTACACTTAAAACATTTAAATTTTGAAACAAAAAAGACCTCTACTTTAATATTAGAGGTCTATTATTATTACTTTTTGGTTGCCATAGCTTTGATATCGTTAATAGCAGTTTTAATTCTTTGGCTCTCTTCCATTTCTTTGGAAACTTTATCTCTAGCATATACAACTGTTGAGTGGTCACGACCAAACACTTCCGCTACAGATAGAGTTGAAAGACCTAAGAATGTATACATAAGATACATACAAATTTGTCTTGGTTCAACTATTTCTTTTGTCTTTTTTCTGCCAAGCAAGTCATCTTTCTTAATTGTGAAATATTTACAAACACAATCTACAATTCTGTCTGAAGTTAAGTTTTGCTTATCGCTAAAATCGTGGTCTTTTAGGGCTTCTTTGACATCATCCATAGTTGCAATTTTCTTTCCATTAATTGCCGCATAGAACCAAACTTTTGATAAAACGCCTTCAATTTCTCTAACATTTGTATCAAAGTTCTCTGCCAAATATTCTTGAACATCATCTGCAATTACATAGTTCTCTTGTTGTGCTTTTTTCATAAGAATTGCAAGTCTTGTTTCATAGTCTGGAGATTGTACATCTTGAATAAGACCCATACTAAATCTACTTCTAAGTCTTTCTTGTAGGGTTGCAATTTCTCTAGGAGGTCTATCACTAGCTATAATTACTTGTTTGCCATTTTCATAAAGGTCATTAAATGTATGGAAGAACTCTTCTTGGGTACTTTCCGCTTTTGAAATAAATTGGATATCATCAACAATCAAAACATCTAGGCTTCTATATTTTTCTTTGAAACTATTCTTTGCTCTAAAGTTTTCGTTCAAAGACTTAACATAGTCAGCGGTAAACTTCTCAAAAGTACAATACATAACTTTTAGTTCTGGATTGTTCTGATTGATATAATTACCAATTGCGTGAAGTAAGTGAGTTTTTCCAAGACCAACACCACCATAAATAAACAAAGGGTTTATTCGTGAGAATGGGTTCTTTGCAACACCTTCACACGCAGCGAAAACAAACTTATTAGAATTACCAACAACGAAACTATCGAAAGTATAATTTTTGTTGAATACATTTACTCCTGGAAATTTCTGAGTATCCACATCAAGAGTTGTTTGTTTGTTTTGTTTGTATGCTTCGCTCTCCACTGGGTCGAAAACAACAAAGTCTTTGATATTATCACAAACAGAAGTAAGGGCTACAAAGATTTCTCCCTTTAGTAGTCCTTGAATTCTATTCTTGGCTTGTTCGCTGGTGGTAGATAGATAAAACACATTATCCTTAAAGTCCACAGGTTCCAAAGATTGTATCCATACTTCATAAGAAACTGCACTAACTGTTTTTTCTAACTTCGCAAGTGCCTCTTCCCAAATCAATTGCTTATCCATTATTTTTTCCTTTATATAGTATCTTCTTAACTTGTATTTTCTGTATCTTCTGTACATAATGCCTCTCTGAAATATTTTAGCGTTTTATATCTATTATATTTCAGAGAATTGTACAATTTCAAATTTTATGCCATTTTAACAGTTATTTTAAATTTTGCTTTAAAATAACCGCTAAATATATCAGTATTCTATATGATAAATTTTTTCTTGTCTTTCATATAGGCTTTGATTTCTTTTGCCTTTTCTTGCTCAACTTTTACACCAAGCATAGCCTTAGTATAAAGTTTAGAAAGTTCAACACCTGGTTGGTCATAAGCATCAATATCCATCATCTCGCCCATATAAGCAGTCATCATTTCAAGCGTAAATAATAATTCACCCACAGTATACTCGTTGATAGTATCAAGAGCTAAAGTGTAGTTAGGTCTATCTAAACTAGTTAAACTATAAGCAGTTGAATTATATTCATAATCCATAAGAGTTCTAAGAGTTGTTCCTGTTAAATGAGAAGTGAAAGGAAGTGTCATTTCGATTTTCTCATCTTTCATACCATTTTCCACTCTTAAGAACATAATAACTTTGTCCTTAGGACCTTCGCTATACATTTGTAATTGACTATGTTGGTCTGTTACACCAATAGTTTTGATTGGAGTTTGACCAGCATAAACAACTTGGTTCTGGCGGTTAACTTTCTTACCTAAACTCTCAGCCCAAAGTTGAGCAAAGAACTCAGGAAGAAGTGCTAGTCTATCACTATAAGGCATAGTAACTAGAGAAGTCATTCCTTTCTTTAAATATGAGTAGTTAATATGCGCACATAGGTAAGCAATATTTGTGTCATCATTTCTATAAGACACTTCTCTTGCATTTCTTGCACCTTTTAGAAGTTCTCTAACATCAATTCCCATAACCTTAGCAGGAAGAAGACCAACAGCACTAAGTACACTAAATCTTCCACCAACACCCTTAGGAATACTAAGTAGAGGAAGACCTTCGGTTGTTCCCCAGTTCCATAGAGGAGTGCCTTCGGTTGTAGTAATAATGATATGATTTTTATAATCAATCTTCTTTTGCTTGTATCTATCTAGAACAAGAAGTAGTTGTGATAGAGTTTCGCTTGTACTACCAGATTTAGTAATAACATTGAATACTGTTTTCTTAAGGTTCAATTTATCTAGCATAGTAATGAATTTGTCTGCATCAATATTATCACAAACAGTTACTTTAGTTTTAACATCAGCATTAATACTATCCACAAAAGTATCTTTCAAAAATCTAATACCAAGTGCGCTACCGCCAATACCAAGTACAACAAAGTCCTTCATTTTACGGCATTTGTTAGCAATATCTTCTAGAGCAATTTGCTCTTTCTCTGTCATATCTGGTAGCTTTAACCAGTCTAACATTTCACTTGCTTTTCCTGTAGAAATCTCTTTAATATGTTTTGCCCTAGTAGTAGAAGCAACAGACAAATTAATTCCACTTTTTAAATTTTCTTTGGCTACGCCATAATACTCTAATTTCATAAATCAAACCCTCTTAACAATTATGTATTTTATTGTTTTAATTGTTTTAAATTAGGTGGTATATACATCAAAAGTACACACCGCTTTCATTTTACCCCCTTATTGTATCAAAAAGTCGAATATTAACCAACTCTTTTTCTTTGTTAATTAAAAAATTTGCTAGTTATACACAAATGTTTCACATAAAACAAAAGCACTACCTTCAAAAGTTGCCTTTTTTAGATAATGCTTCTATATATTTATATCCTTGTGAAAATGTTAACAAAAATTATTTTTTGTTTAGTTTCATTAATTCTTTGAAATAAAGAACATATTTGTATGCGTTATAACCTCTATCGATTTTGATTTCATAGAACTTATTTTGAAGAGAGAATACAATTCCTCTTTTGCCATAAATGTTTAGGTCAACTAGTTCGTGTATATTGAATTCTATCTCACCACATTTAATAACTTTATCGTTCATTACCACACTTCCAGAACCTAGTTCTTGTTTTGTGTGATTTGAGAATACTTCAGAAATAACTGCATTAGGAGAAGTATATTCTACTCTGCTCATAACATCTTCTCTAATCTTGGTTTGTTGCCATTGACTAAGCCCCAAAACAGTTTGGTACTCAACACCTTCAAGTAGTCCGTATTCATTATACTCAAAAGACTTTTCACAGTGAGAACATTTTACGATTTTTCCGCTAGATTGCAGGGTTTCATAAGATTTGCAGTGAGGACAAATAAAGATTAAATTTTCTAGTCTTTCTGCTAGATTTTTACCTTTGTATTTTCGCTTTTCTACCAGTTGATTAGTATAAGCATTTTCATACAAATCCTCGGTAATAATCTTATATAATTCCTCTTCGGACATTTCTGCTATTTGCTCTTTTGTGTATACCTTTACAGGAGCACCTGTTACTTTTCCTCTTCTAGTTTTACCCTCACTCCAGTTAGGAGAAACAAAGTAACCACCACTAATTTTATAAGTAACAAGTCCACAACCAGCCGACTTAATTAGTTTGGCAGTAGATGGAAGAATATCTCCAGTTTCACCATTCCACGAACGAATACCTTCGGCGAAAATACAAACATTTTGACCGCCTTTAGTTTTACGCAAGATTTCCCTAACTGTAGTAGCCGCAATACCGCCTTTGTATCTAACAATAGGTTCAAAAATATGATTAAGAACTTTATAAGCAGTGTTCCATCTAGTTATATGTTCACTTGCCACAAAGTACATTTGTTTTCTAAAACTCGCCCCCACAAAAATTGGGTCAAAATCTGTTGTATGATTAGAAAGTACTATATAGTTCTCAGGTAAATCTTTTGCTCTTTTAAATTTGTAACCAAACTTAATCTTCAAAAACAAAGTCGCAATTGGTCTTAAAAATGAGTACCAAAATTTATGTCTCAACTTATAGGCTTTCTTCTTTTTAGATTTATCTTTCTCTTTAGGCATTAATATTACTCCATAAAAAACTAAATATATTATAACATAATATTTTCTAATGGCAAAAAAATTTAAACAATATTTGTTGACAAAACAACATTTATATAAGTTTTATATGATATCTGATTTTTCATAATTACATACAAACTATATATATTATTGTATTGTCCTAATTATTCTTTTTGATAATATACAAAAACAAAAAAACCGCTGTTTATAGCGGTTTTACACATCTTTAATATTAATAACCTTACCAGCACTAACCTCAAAGCGTCTATAAGGCATAGCGAAATCAAAACTAGTACAAGTAATCAAAGTTTGAACTTTTGAAACATACTTTAACATTTGTTTTTGTCTATTATCATCTAACTCACTAAGTACATCATCAAGAAGCAATACAGGGTACTCACCAATATTGTTTTTGAACACTTCAAGCTCTGCAAGTTTTAGAGTAATAGCAGCAGTTCTTTGCTGTCCCTGACTACCGAACGAACGCAAGTCAATTCCATTACTAGCAATTTTGATATCATCTCTATGCGGACCTACCGAAGTAAAGCCTAGTCTAATATCTTTGTCTAAACTCTCTTCGTATTTCTTCAGAAGTAATAATTTCAAATCATTTTCATTATTAGCCGTATATCCTTGATATTCAATAACAAGTTCTTCTTTGTCCTCAGTAAGAGTTTTATGAATTTCTTTAACTACAGGTTTTAAGTTATCAATAAGAGATAGTCTAGCCATAATAATTTTTGCACCACTGATTGCTAATTGCTCGTTCCAAATAACAATAGTGTCTTTCAACACCTCTTCACTAGAACTTTTAAGTAGTTTGTTTCGTTGTTGCAAAATTTTATTATAATTAGCAAGTTCATAGAAATAGTTTCTATCAAACTGGCACAAATCAATATCCATAAACTTTCGTCTTTCATCTGGACTTTCTTTGATAAGTTTTAACTCATCTGGGCTAAAGTATATTGCGTTCAAAGTTCCGAACAGTTGTCCTATTTTCTGAATACCGATTTGATTAATCTTAACAGCCTTGTTTTGATTACGAAATAGGAATAATTCTATTCGACTTTTTCCTACTTTCTTAGTTAACTCTATATCAACTTTGGCAAATTCAGAGTTCCACTCAATCAAATCCTTGTCTTTGGTTGTCCTTGGACTTCTACCAATAGTGCATAGAAAAACACTCTCAAGTAGATTAGTCTTACCTTGAGCATTTTTGCCAACAATAACATTTAGGTTTCTTCCTAACTCAATTGTTTGGCTACCATAATTACGATAATTACTAAGAGCGATTTTCTTTATTTCCATAGCCTGTTTTACAACAATAAACCGCTACATTTAGCGGTTTATTATATTAATTTAAAATTTCATAAATTCTATCAAGGTCATCAGCATTGTAATAATTGATTACAATTTTACCTTTCTTTTCTGTACCTTTGATTTCAATTTTTGTAGCAAACTTTCTTTCTAGATTGTTCTTGAATTCTTTCATTTCTAGAGACAGCTCAGGAGCCTTGCTAGATGCAATTGTTCTACGATTTTCTTTAGAAACTTGTTTAACTGCATTCTCCATATCTCTAACAGTAAGTTTGCTATTAACAACTTGATTAGCAAGTTTCAATTGTACTTCTGGATTTGATACAACAACAAGACTTCTTGCGTGTCCTGCAGAAAGTTTACCTTTCTCAATCAAATCAATTACTTCTGGACATAGAGTTAAAAGTCTAAGAGTATTAGCAACTCCCGGTCTACTTTTACCCAGTCTATCTGCTAGTGCCTCTTGTGTCCAATTGTAACTATCCATAAGTTCTTTCATAGCTCTTGCTGTTTCAATTGGATTTAGGTCTTGTCTTTGAATATTTTCAAGCAAAGCAATTTCTTTAACTTGAGCTTCGGTAAAATCTTTAACAATTGCTGGAATTGTTTTCTTTTCAGCAAGTTTGGTTGCTCTGAATCTTCTTTCACCAGCAACAATCATATATCTATCATTTCTTTTGGTTACCAAAATAGGTTGAATAACACCATACATTTTGATACTTTGAGCCAATTCACTAAGTGCCGTTGGGTCAAAGTTTTTTCTAGGCTGATTTGGGTTGTTATCAATAAGGCCAATAGCAATCTCCTCAACAACCTCTCCCTCTGGAACAACTACTTTTGAAGGTGCAACAACCTTATCTTCTTTAACTACTGGTTGAACCTCTTTGTCATCATCTAATATTCCTAGTAATGAACCAAGACCTCTTCCTAATCCTTTTCCTGCCATATATATTTTCTCCTTAAATCTTTTAATTTTCACCGCCCCACCATTATATAGCAAGGCCAATTTTTAAAGTTATATTTTTATAACTAAATACATTTTATTTGATTTTTCTTTGAAATTTAGTCAAAAATTGCTTAATTTTCAACTATTTTTCGTTGTTTTTTAAGAACTCTAATGTAAGTGCCTTATATGCAATAGCACCAGTACACTTAGGGTCATATACATTAATTGGCTCACCAAAACTAGGAGCTTCAGCAAGTCTTACATTTCTAGGAATAATAGTTTTGTATACTTTTCTACCGAAGTATTGAGTAATATCTGCAGCAACTTGTTGTCCAAGATTGCTACGATTATCTTTCATAGTTAATACAACACCTTCTACATCAATATTCTCGTTTAGGTGTTTTTTAACAAGTTTTACGGTATACATAAGTTGAGTTACACCCTCTAGAGCAAAATACTCACATTGAATAGGTATAAGAACACTATCACAAGCAGTTAATGCGTTAACTGTAATAAGTCCTAAAGATGGAGGACAGTCAATACATACGAAATCATATCTATCTCTTACTTGATTAAGTATTTTTCTGACTACCTTTTCCCTATTATTCATTTGAACTAATTCAACTTCAGCACCTGCCAAGTCATTATCTGCTGGAACAAGGTCAAGATTTGCATACTTTGTAGGAACAATTACATCATCTATAGAACAATCATCTACGATAACATCATAAATTGTCTTATACTTGGTATCTTTCTCAAAACCTAAGCTA
>JAZLDP010000101.1:0-1824 GCA_045614835.1 Clostridia bacterium
TGACTATCTACAAAAGGATAAACTCTACTTAATTTCTCTTTAGATAATTGCTTACCTGTACCTAGTCTAGTGTCTAGAGGAAGAGAATTACTTGTAATAAATTGAAGTTTACCACTAACGGTCTCAGCAACATAATTAACCTTAGTACTTAACCCACCAACATATACAAGTTTTGCATTTTTAGACTTAGGACTTAAGAAACCTTGTCCTTTTCTATTTCTTGCACTATCAGCAAGTTCTGTTTGTTTAACTATCTTAGCATATCCATCAGACATAAACATCATAAATGCATCACTAATACCAGTTTGAACAGCACTAACAATATAATCACCCTTATCTAGAGCAATACCCTTAATACCAACACCAACTCTTCCTGATGGAGCAATATCATTAGTGTCTACCTTAACAGCATTACCGTTAGCAGTAAATAAAGACATTTTCTTATCTGGGTTATGGAAGTTTACATAAACAATCTCATCATTTTTGGCAAGTTTAATTGCAGCAATTACATGCTTAGACACAATAAACTCAGACATTTTAGTAACCTTAATCATACCACTCTTAGTAACGAAAATTAAGTTAGTGTCCTTTATCTTCTCATCAAGTTCCAGCATAGCTACAATATTCTCATCACTTGCTGTATTTTTAACCATACTGAATAAAGCTGTACCTTTATCCCTAAACCTACATTCTGGAATAGAGTTAACAGCAACTTTTATACTATTACCTTTATTAGTAAATAAATAAACATCTTTGTTATTATCAATTTTGAAACTAATTTGTGGAATTTCAAACAATGATGGAGCTGCACTCAATTCTTTATTAACAAGAGAATAACTCTTTAAGTTAACAATCTTAAGTGTATTAACTGGAGTAGACATAATATGGAAAGTTTGAATATCTTCTGTCTCACTCTCGATACTATCAAGAATTGAACTACTATCCTCGAAATGCTCATCTGCTTTTAGGAACTTAGTTTTTCTTGGTCTACCATAAGCCTTAATAATCTCTTGAATTTCAGTTTTTACAACCTTCATTTGAAGAGTAGGACTTTTTAAGATTGCTGTGTATCTCTTAATCAAATCTCTAAGTCTGTTAAGGTCAGTAATAAGTTTGTTTACTTCTAAGTTAGTAAGTCTAGCAAGTCTCATATCAAGAATTGCTTGAGCTTGAATTTCTGACAAATCAAAAGTCTTGATAAGTGTAATTTTAGCATCTGTTACACTCTTACTATTTTTGATAATCCTAACAACTTCATCAATATTTCTAATAGCGATTAGAAGACCTTCTAATACATGCTCTTTCTTTAGCGCTTCTTCTAAATCGTGGTTTGTTCTATTATAAATAACTCTTTGTTGATAATTTACATAATATTCAAGAATAGCTTTTAATCCAAGTTGTCTTGGCTTACCATCTGCAATTGCAACAATGTTAGCACCGAAAGTTGTTTGAACATCACAATATTTATACATAAGATTAAGAATTGAATTAATCTTAGCATCTTTCTTAAGTTTAATAACTGCTCTTGTACCAAATCTATCAGACTCATCAACGATTTCTTGAATAGCACCCATAGGTCCAGTAGGATTAGCATCTCTATATTTAGCAATTTTTTGAAGCATTGAAGCCTTGTTTACTTGATAAGGAATTTCTGTAATAACAATATTCTTCTTACCATTATCAGCATTCTCAATACTAATTTTTGACCTAATATAGATTTTACCTTTACCAGTCTCATAGATTTGTTTAATATCAGAACTATCTAGAATATATCCACCACTTGGGAAGTCTGGTGATGGCATAATTTTCATAAGGTCATCAAGA
>JAZLDP010000102.1:0-2623 GCA_045614835.1 Clostridia bacterium
GGTAATTAACATACCTAAATATCAATTTTATGAATAACCCTTGCATTTATAAACGTCTAGAATTGAGCTTTGTATAGACCTGCGTAAACACCACCAAGTTCAAGCAACTCTTCATGTTTACCAGTTTCTACAACTCTACCATCTTTCATAACAATGATTTTGTCTGCATTGATAATTGTAGATAGTCTATGCGCAATAATAAATGATGTTCTATTTTTCATTAGTTTATCCATTGCTTTTTGGATAAGAACTTCTGTACGTGTATCTACACTAGATGTTGCTTCGTCCAGTATTAACATTGGGGAGTTTTGCAACATTGCTCTAGCGATAGTTATTAATTGTTTCTCTCCTGCACTAAAGTTGCTATCTTCTGTAATAACCATATTATAACCATTTGGTTGAGATTTGATAAGGTGATGTATACCTGCTTGTTTGCAGACTTCAATTACATCTTCTTCTTTAGCTTTAGGATTGCCATAAGCAATATTGTCTTTGATAGTACCTTCAAATAACCATGTATCTTGAAGTACCATACCAAATAGATTTCTTACATTTTCACGTTTCAAATCCGCAATATTAACTCCATCAATTAAGATTTCGCCACTATTAACTTCGTAGAAACGCATAAGTAGATTAACAAGAGTTGTTTTACCTGCACCAGTTGAACCTACTACGGCTATCTTTTGACCGCCTTTAACTTTCATGTTAACGTCAAATAAGATTTGTTTAGCAGGAGTATAACCAAAGTTAACATTTTTAAATTCAACATTACCTTTAGTTTCTTTTAGTTTCAGTTTCTTATTGCTTTCGTCTTCTTGTTCGGTTTCTGTTAAGAACTCAAATATTCTCTCGCTTGATGCTAAGGTTGTTTGAAGAGTGCTTGAAATATTAGCAATTTGACCAATCTGATGATTGAACATCTTGTAATAACTTACAAACGCTACAACAACTGGAATAAAAGCAATATTGTTAAGAGACATAATACCGCCAATAATGATAATTAATGCATATCCAAGATTTCCAAAGAAATGCATAATTGGGTGCATAAGTCCGCTAAGAAGATTACCTTTGAAAGCAGAAGAGCATAGACGATTATTAATCTCGTCGAATTTTTCTAAAGCATCATCTTCTGCATTATATATACTAATAACATTGTGTCCTGCATAAATCTCTTCGATATGACCATTAATATCACCCAAAGCGTCTTGTTGCATTTTGAAATACTTTTGACCCGCTTTAAACATTAAAGACACAATCAAGAAACTAACGGGTAGAACACATAGAGCAATCAAGGTTAGTTTAATAGAATAACTAAGCATCATAATAACTGAACCAGATACAATTGCTATACAAGAAATAATCGCTGACAAAGTAGAATTAAGAGTTTCACTAAGCAAATCTACATCATTAGTAACTCTAGATAATACATCACCATAAGCAGTGCTGTCTAAATACTTCAGAGGCAAACGATTGATTTTCTCAGATAATTTTTGTCTAAAATCTCTAGATATTCTTGCAGTAACTCCACTCATTATAAAACTCTGCAAGAAAGAGAATAGAAAACTACAAGCGTAGATAATTAGAAGTCCAATTGCAACTTTGGTAACACCACTAAAATTAATTGGTGTTCCTAGTAGATAAGAACCAATCTTTTGTAATTGGTCTGGACCAACAATAGATAGTACTGTACTGATTGCAGCACACACAAGACCAAAGATAATTTGTAACCAATAACCTCTTAAGTTTTTAAACAACATAACAAGAGTTTTCTTGAAATTCTTTGGTTTTTCAATATGTTTATCAGGGGCTTTTTTTGCCATTACTCGTTACCCCCTTTTTTAGTTTGTGAACTTAAGATTTCTTTGTAGACTTTACTACTCTTAGCTAGTTCTTCGTGAGTGCCCATACCTACCATTTTGCCATCATCTAGAACGATAATTTTATCGGCATCTTTGATAGTATTAATTCTTTGAGCAACAATCAAAATTGTGGCTTCTTTTGTATGTTTTTTAAGAGCAGTTCTAAGTGCTTTGTCGGTCTTGAAATCTAGTGCTGAGAAACTATCATCAAAGATAAAAATCTCAGGATTTTTGACTACCGCTCTTGCGATAGATAGTCTTTGTTTTTGACCACCGGAGAAGTTCTTTCCTCCCTGGCTAACTGGCTGAGAATATCCATCTTCCAGTCTCTCAATGAACGAACATTGTGCAATCTCTAGAGCCTTAGCAATATCTTCGTCTGTTGCCTCTTCTTTGGATAATTGCATATTAGAAGTTACATTACCACTGAATAGATTTGCCTTCTGTGGAACATAACCAATTTTGTCGTGTAAGTGTTCTAATTTGTATGCTTTTACATCAATTCCATCAACCAAAACTTGACCACTTGTTACATCATAAAATCTAGGTACAAGATTGATAAGAGTACTCTTACCACTACCGGTCGAACCGATAAAAGCAACAGTCTCTCCCTTCTCTGCTTTGAAGGAAATATTCTCAAGCACAGGCTCTTCTGCACCAGGATAACTGAAACTAACATTTCTAAATTCAATAGTACCTTTAGCTTCGCTAGTTTCTACTTCACCATCTTTAATAGATACATCTGTATTAAGAATTTCGTTAAC
>JAZLDP010000103.1:0-9103 GCA_045614835.1 Clostridia bacterium
TGCAACCCCTGCAATAGTTTTCTCACAAGCAGGAATTCTAGAGGGTAAAAGGGTTACTTGTTATCCTAGTGATAGTTTAACTCTAAATATTGATGGGGAATTTGTTGATGATGCTTGTGTGGTTGATGGCAATCTAATTACTAGTCAAAGCCCGGATACTGCACTAGAATTTGCATTAACAATTATTAATTATTTAGGTGAAAATGCTACCGAAGTGTATAGCGAGTTACAAGGGAAGAATTAATGAGGTTTTGTTCACTAGCGAGTTCTTCTAAAGGTAATTGCCATATTGTGTATAGTGATAGTGAAATATTGCTAGTTGATATGGGAATTAGCCTAAAAGATTTGGAAGAAAAGTTTGCAAAATTAAAACTTAATATGGATAATATTATTGGTGTGGTTATATCTCACGAACATAGTGACCACACCAAAGGTCTTTTGTCTCTTGTTAGAAAATATAATATACCTATATATTGCCATTATGATACAGCAGACAAAGTTATTGAGAAATGTAAAATATCTAGCCTATGTGTAACTAGATTTCAAGAAATGAAATTTAGTGTTGGAAGCTTTGGTGTAGAGCCTTTTAGGGTTTCTCACGATGTTTGTTGTGTTGGATTTAATATATACGAAAAATTAAACAAAATAAGTATTGTAACAGATTTGGGGTATACTACTAATGAAATAGTTGAGAAACTATATAATAGTAGATTGGTTGTACTAGAGGCTAACCACGATGAGAAAATGGTTCTAGCGGGTAGTTATCATCCTGCGTTAAAACAAAGGGTGTTAGGCAAGTGTGGACACTTAAGTAATATTAGCAGTGCTAGAGTAATTGCTAGTCTTGCACAAAATGGAGTTAGACAAGTTCTACTTGCTCATTTAAGTGAAGAAAATAATACCCCTACACTTTGTTATAGTACTATATGTGATTATCTAAATTCTGTAGGAATTGTTCCTAATGTTAATATCAAAATTGATATTGCGAAGCCGTATGGTGTAGGTCCAATTTTCTTAGTAAACTAAGTTAATTTGCTATGCTCATTTAGTAATAAAAAGTACATAGTTTAAATAGATAAAACCATCTACTAAAATATAAATAGTAGGTGTTTTTTTATGCGAAAATTTCTAGTGTTATTGTTGTCTATATTTATTCTTTCTAGTTGTAGTTTAGTTGAAATAAAGGAAGAAAACAAGAGTAGTTTGGTTGCCGAAAAAATAGCGTTTGAGGAGGAAGTGTCTTTCGAAGATATTGCATCAAAAGTGGGTTCTGCTGTGGTTGGAATTAATGGTGTTTATGATAGTGGTAATTCTATTGGTAGTGGTGTATGTGTGTCAGAAAGTGGGTATATATTGACAAATAGCCATTGTATAACTAACACTAAGTCAATTAAGTTATATTTATCTGATAGTACATCTGCAAACGCAAAAATAGTGTATGATAATCCAGTGTCTGACCTTGCAATTATTAAAAGTGATAGGTCAATTCCTTATCTGGAAATTGGTAATAGTGATGAGTTAAAGGTGGGGCAGGATATACTAGCTATTGGCACACCGCTTAGTCTTTCTCTTACTCACAGTTTCACAAAAGGAATTGTGAGTGCTATGAATAGAACTCTCAGAGTTGGAGGAGAAAGTGGTGAGGGGTATATGCAGAATTTAATTCAACACGATGCTAGTCTAAATCCTGGCAATAGTGGTGGTCCTCTTATCAATAGTAGAGGACAAGTCGTTGGTATCAATACTCTCAAAATTACAAGTGGTGAAGGTGTGGGTTTTGCTATACCATCAAAGAGTTTTATGAGTTTGGTTTCAAGTTATGTAACTAATATAAATTACTCACTTCCATATCTTGGTGTTTATGGACTTGACAGTGCTATTGCAAGTTTCAATAATGCTACTGATGAGACTAAGGGGTTTTATATTGTTGATTTGGCAGATAGTAGTCCTCTTGCTATAAGTGGTGTGATGCCATCTTCGGTTATTACAAAATTCAATGGTAGGGAAATTAATAATACTCTTGACTTGCAAGATGAATTGTATAAACTTAACTCAGAAAGTGAAGTTTATGTTGAGGTTGTGTATAGGGGTGAAAAATTTAAGGTTAAAACAAAACTAAAATGATTTTATCAGATTTGTATGTAAAAACAGAGTGGACAAATGTTGCAAAATTTTCTACATTTGTCTTTTTTATTTGATTTTCTCTCAACTAAAATTCTTGAAAATAACTTGATTATGTTAATGAAATATAGTATTATTATATTAATATGGGGATATTGTGTGGATAGGTAAGTTTTTAAAAATCTATCAACACAAGTTTGTTTTGGATTTGGGGACAGCTTGGAGAGCTTATGGATAAACAAGACTTTAAGGTAGAGAAAAAGAATTATTCTGTTCTTGATGGGTTCAGATTTTTCTTCTTTTTAATTGTTTCAGTTATTCTTGCATCTTTGGTATTTGATATTGTTCTTACAATAATTTCCTCTAGCAAAGGTATTGAAAGAGCAGTACTTGATAGCAGTGAGACAGTGCAAGTTCTTTCTTATGCAATCAATCCGATTATATTCATTTTGTATTTCTTTGTGTATAATGCAGTTCACAAGATTAAGGCAAAAGATGCTTTTTCTGATGGTCAAAAAATTAGTCTACTTCCAATAAGTGTATCTATTGTTCTAGCAATTATCGCAATATTCTTATTCACTCCACTTATGGATTTGGTTGAATATGGATTTATGAATTTGGGATATAATCCAGATAACACTATTCCTATGCAAGATAAAATGTCTGCAAGTTTTAGTTCCTTTATGTTGGGATTGCTTATCTATGCTTTGCTTCCAGCAATTGCAGAAGAGATTGTATTTAGAGGTGTTATCCAAAAATCAATGCTTTCAAAATATAATGGATTCACAGCAATATTTGTTTCCACCTTATTATTTGTGCTAATGCACGGTGCTTTGCAACAAACTGTTTATCAATTAATTATGGGTATTATGCTTGGTTATGTTGCTTGTGTAGGTGGCTCAATTCTATATTCAATAATCCTGCATTTCTTAAACAATGCGTTTGTGTTGTTGTTTGGTTGTTTCAATTTAGTAGGTTATTTGACAGAAGAAACTTATTATTACAATATTTACAGTATGATTTTCCCTATGTGTCTATTTATGCTAGGTGCAATTCTTGTAGGAATTCTATTCTGGGTTCTTAAATATCTTAGAACCAAAAACTTCTTTAGATATACTCCTAAGAAGAAAAAGAAGAAACAAGCAGAAACACCTGTAGAACCAAAACTTACACTTAAGGATATGTGGAAAAATCTAAAATACAACGAGAAGATTTTTGCATTTGTGTCAGTTCTTTTGATAGGTATTATTTGGTTAATTAATACAATTTCGCAATTTATAGTTCAGTAGGTTCTAGTATTTTAGGACTGCTTAATGATTAAACTACAAAAACAATTACAGGTTAATATGAATTACTATACTGTTGAAGGAAACAAAAAATCAATAAGAAAAGTGTTTGCCATATATTATATATGTATGGCTCTCTTTTGTATTTTAAGAATAGTTGCTTCGTTTGGTGCTTTCGCTGATGGGGTGGGTGGAGATATTTTATTTACCTTTATAATTCAGATAGGTATTCTAGCGGTTCTGCCTTTCTTGTTATATATGTTTAGGCTTAAAGTTAAACCAAAGGAAATCTTTCAACATTGTAACTTTTTCAAAATTAATATTACCGTTGTTCTAATTAGTATTGGACTAGGACTTATATGCTTTGCAATTAATGTTGCTGTATCTTCTCTATTCAATGGTATTTTAGAATTCTCAGGTTATGATTTTAAGAGTGCTGGTGGCGGGGTGTCTGACTGGTCCACAGGCAATTTCTTCTTGCAACTATTTTTAGTTGCTGTTCTTCCTGCTATTTGTGAAGAGTTTTTGCATAGAGGTATTGTGCTTCAGGGAATTAAGCATATTGGATTTAAGAAGGCAATTTTAATTTCTTCTTTGTTGTTTGCTCTTATGCACTTCAATGTTCAACAAGTATTCTATGCATTTGTAATTGGTTTGATTTTAGGTTTTGTAGCGGTTGTATCTAAGAATATTTATCCTGCTATGATTATACACTTTATCAATAATGCGGTAGCAACTTATTTAGAGTTCGCTTCTCATAGAGGTTGGATATTTGGAGATATGTTAGATAATCTAACTCACTTCTTGTCTTCGACTAAGCCATTATTTGTATTCTTGGCGGTAATATTTGCTATGTTGATTATTGTAGCATTGTTATGTTTGTTTATTTGGCTACTATATAAGCAGTCTATTATTCGTAAAGTTAATAAGGCTATTAACAAAGCCTATGACAATTTCTCAGTTTTATCTAAAAAGCCAATACATTTTGGTGATGAGCACGATGTTATGCTTGAATTACTAGAAAATAACACTCTTCTTAATCTAGACTTTAAACCTATGGATAATCCAATAGATATAGTTCTTCCTAAAGAGCGAAGTCGTTATAAAACCTGTAGGCGAGATAGACTTTTCTTGTGGGGGTCAATTTTGCTAGGAGCTTTGGTTACTATATTTACTTATATTTGGGGGTTGTTCTAATGAAAATCAATGTAGTTGTAGTTGGAGACCTAAAAGAAAAATATTTGGTTGAAGCTTGTAAAGAGTATTTGAAACGAATTTCTAGATTTCATACAATTGAAGTTATTACTATTACAGAAGAAAAATTGCCTAAAACTCTTAATGAGGCAGATGTTTCAAAAGCGCTAGTTAAAGAGGGTGCGAAGATTGAGAAATACCTAAAAGGTACAATTGTTGTCCTAGATGTTCAGGGAGAGCAAATAGATAGTGTTAGGTTCTCTAAGTTAATCGAACAATCAGCAATTAATTCAGATACAATGACATTTGTAATCGGTGGAAGTTATGGTCTTTGTGAGAGTATTAAGTCTAAGGCGAATATCCGTCTAAGTTTCTCAAAAATGACTTTCCCTCACCAATTATTTAGAGTAATGTTACTAGAGCAAATCTATAGAGCATCAACAATAACATATAATATCTTGTATCACAAGTAAGGTATAATTATGACAGATGAATATTATATGGAGTTGGCTCTAAAAGAGGCAAGAAAGTCTCTAGGTAGTGGAGATATTCCAATAGGGGCTGTTGTAGTGCTTGATGGCAAGGTTGTTAGTAGAGCGCATAATACCAGAGAAAAAGACCAATTGGCTACTGGTCACGCTGAGATTAATGCTATTACAAAGGCTAATAAAAAAGTGGGGCGTTATAGATTAGATGGCGGGGTTATATATGTAACAAAAGAGCCTTGTCTTATGTGTATGGGTACAATACTTAGTGCTAGAATTTCTAGAGTTGTATATGGAATGAAAGATTTGAGGTTTGGCACTGAAGAGTTGGCTAGAGATAACAAATTTAATCACAAATGTGATATAACTGGCGGAGTATTAGAAGAAGAGTGTAGTACACTTGTTTCGCAGTTTTTTAAGACTTTGAGGGGTAATAATGAAAATAGCAGAAAAACTACTAATATTACCAAAGAAAACAATTAATAGATATAAATTTGAAGCCATTATATTAGAAGAAAAACCTTCAAAAAATTCATATAATGGCTATATTCTTGGGCGTAGACTTGCTGATTGGGTGGCTTACGCTTGTAACAATTTGAAAGTTAGAAAATTGCAGTATGATGGCAAAATTCCAGTTCTTGAGTATGTCAAGGAGCAGATAGATAATACTTTTGATTATACAATCGTGTTGTCTTCCAAAACTCCTCTTATAACTTCCGATACAATAGGAAACATCATAGAATATTGTTCAGTTAAGGATTGTGAACTATGTAAATTGCCTGTGGGATATGTTATAGATAATATTGCGATAAAAACTAAAAACATAACTGTTGATTGTCTATATTCGCAAAATCTTGATGATTTCTATGTTGTTGAGAATAAGTCTCAGTATGTTTATGCCGAAGAGGTTTGGCAAAGTAGAATTAATAATTTTCATATATCAAATGGTGTGGAAATTGTTAAGCCAAAGTCTGTACTAATTGAACCAGAAGTAGATATTGATAGCGGTGTAACCATTTATTCTGGTAATGTGCTAAAAGGTCAGACTGTTATAAAAAGTGGCGTTATTTTGAAAGAGAATAATGTTATAGAAAATTCATATATAGACAAAGACTGCTGTGTTAGTGGCAGTGTAATCACATCTAGTACACTTGAAAAAAATGTATATATTTCAGCCTTTTGTGAGGTTTGTGATAGTAGAATTTCTGAAGAGTGTATCTTAGGTGGTAGTTGCAAAATATTTAATACAAATGTAAGCAAAGGGACTAAAGTTAGTCCTAATAGTGTTATAGGAGATACCAATGATAGCGATAGTGGGGCTGGGCAATCCAGGTAAAACTTATGAAAGAACAGTACATAATCTAGGCTTTATGGCGCTAGACCATTTTGCCGAGACCCATAACCTTACTTTTTCTAAAACTAAGTATTCTGGCAAGGTTGCTGAAGGTATTATTGGTGGCGAAAAAGTAATTCTTCTTAAGCCAGAAACTTTTATGAACCTAAGTGGCAAAAGTGTAATTGAACTTATGAATATGTTGAAACTAAAATCCACAGAAGTGCTTGTAATCTCTGATGATATTGATTTGCCTTTTGGTGATTTGAGACTTAGACAAAGTGGAAGTGCTGGTACGCATAATGGTCTTAGGGATATTGTTGGTAGAATTGGAACTGAGTTTCCTAGAATTAGAGTAGGTGCTGGTAGACCTGAGTTTATGGATTTGGCTACTTATGTTCTTAGTAGAATTCCTGATGACAAAATGGCTATTTTGCAGGAGAAATTTGTTAAAATTGATAAAGTTATTGAGCAGTTTATAACTAAAAAAACTATTAACGGAATTGATGTAACAAGATTGTAATTTGGGAAAACATTATTAACGGGATTTGGGGATTATGTTTGATAAGTTTTTTAAGGACGGCAATTTTTCGCTATTAAAAACTTCGGTTGAAAATGGTGATAATTGTAGCGTATTTGGTCTTAATATAGGCGAAAAACTTGCACTACTTAGTGATAGTGTGAGCCTTTTTTATGTCGTTGATAGTGTTGAAAGTGCTAGTAATGTTATGGATAAGTTTGTGGATATGGGTAGAAGTCCATATTTGCTTACCGACTGGATTAATCCTCTTTCTAGTGAGTTTGAGAAATGCGATAGGGAATTGGAGTTCCTTTATCGACTAAAAAATGGCGAAATAGATACTGTTGTTATGACACCGAATATCCTGTTTGCAAAATTTCCTAGTAGGGATAGGGTGTTTGGAAAAACCATATCTGTTGGAGATAATTTAGAGGTTACTAAGTTTATTAGAGAACTTATTAAATCTGGATATGAAAGGGTTGATATTGTTACTGACAAAGGCCAATTTTCGGTTCGTGGAGATGTTGTAGATATATATCCACTTGCAGGTGTTCCAACAAGAATAATGACCGATTTTGATGTGGTAGAAAGTATTAGAAGTTACAACCCTGTAACACTACTTACAACTAGCGAACTAAAAGAATGTATAATACCTAGTAATTTGTTATATAGTGTGAATAATGGCGATATAGAAGAGTATTATCTAAAAAATAAAATTAAGAAAGATGATTTGTTTTATGAACTTACCGAGGTGGATAAACTTGATTATAGATTAATTGCTTTCGATAATGGTTTTAATTCAAGTGTTTTTGATTTTGTTAGTGAGGCGGTTATAGCCTTTGATGGCGCAAAAAGTATTTATGACAAACTAGAAGCTTATCTAACTGAATTTAAAGATAGAATTAAAAATTCTAGCCTTCAAAAAGTTCTATCCAATTATGTTGAGGGTATTACAAAGTACTTCAATTTTAAAAGTAATTTTACACTGGTTGCTTTTCACTTTATTCAACAAAACAATAGGATTTTTAAGCCTCAAAAGGTGTTTAGTATTAGAACTCTTCCAACTATTAATTATTCAAATAATTGGAATGTTTTAACGCTTGATTTGAAGAATTTTGAGAGTAATGGCTATACTGTAATTCTTAGTGCTCCTACTAATGAACAAAGTGTTAGGTTGTCTACTTATTTAGAAAATAATGGTGTAAGTAGTGAGGTTTTTGCTCGAGTATCTTTGGCTATTAGAGGGAAAGTTTGTATAGTTAATCGCAAAATTCCATATAGTATTACTCTTCCAGAAGAGAAACTTGCCGTAATAGGATATACAAGTTTGTTTGGTAAAGCCAAAAAGGTTATTGAGACTGATACTTCTTTCTTTGATGGTGAAGTTCCTAACGAAAATGATTATGTTGTTCATAGTGTACACAGTGTTGGTAGGTGTTTGGGTGTTAAGCCTCTTCAAATCGGTGGAAGTATTCGTGATTATGTTGTTATTGAGTATAAAAACAATGATAAAGTATATCTGCCAGTAGAGAACTTAAACCAATTAAGCAAATATATAGGTTCGGACAAAACTCCTACAATTAATAAAATTGGTGGCGTTGAGTTCGCCAAGACTAAAGCAAAGGTTAAGTCTGCAGTTAAGAAAGTGGCGTTTGATTTGATTGCCTTATATCGTGATAGGTTAAACCTAAAAGGTTTAAAGTATCGACCAGATGATGATATGCAGAAAGACTTTGAGGCTAGTTTTGGTTTTTCTGAAACTGCTGACCAAGTCAAAGCAATTGATGCTTGTAAGAGTGATTTGGAAAGTGGAAAGGTTATGGATAGGCTTGTTTGTGGAGATGTTGGTTTTGGCAAAACAGAAGTTGCTCTTCGAATTGCTTTCAAAACTATTTTAAATGGTAAGCAAGTTGCCTTTCTTTGTCCGACAACTATTCTTAGTGAACAGCATTATAATACTGCTAAGACTAGAATGGCAAACTTCGGTGTTAAGATTGAAGTTCTTAATAGATTAAGGAGTAAAAAAGATGTTGAGCGAATAAAGAAGGACTTCGCTTCTGGTAAAATTGACTTGCTTTGTGGTACACATAAATTACTTGCAAGTGATATTGATTACAAAAATCTTGGTCTATTGGTTCTAGATGAAGAGCAAAAGTTTGGTGTT
>JAZLDP010000104.1:0-14349 GCA_045614835.1 Clostridia bacterium
TTTTTGATGTGTTTGTTTTGTGTTTAATAGGTTTTTATTTTCTTTCTTTTAATGAAATTAAATGTTTGTTTAAATTTGATGATTTTGATATAATTTTATCAAATAAATATTTATATATTTTCTCTTGCAAAACTTGACAATTGGTGGTGCTTTTTGATATAATTTCAAGACGATTTTGCAAATTTTTGAAATTGGGGGTAATAATGAAGGGAAATATACATTCTATAGAGACCTTTGGTACAGTTGATGGACCAGGTATTAGATATGTTATTTTTATGCAAGGTTGCCCTTTGAGATGTGCATATTGTCATAATCCTGACACTTGGAATATTGGTGTCGGAGAAGAAAAAAACACTGATGAATTGGTAGTTGATATCCTTAAATATACTAGATATATAGAGGGAATAACTGTGTCAGGTGGAGAACCTCTTATGCAAATTGATTTTCTTATTGATTTGTTTGAGAAAGTTAAGGCAAAGGGATTGTCTACTTGTATTGATACTTCAGGTATATTATTTGATAGTAGCAATAAAGAATTTGTTAGTAAAATTGATAAACTGCTTAATCTTTGTGATTTGGTAATGCTAGACATTAAACATATTGATGCTGATGAACATAAAAAGTTGACTGGTCGTAGTAATGACAATGTTCTTGAATTTGCTAAATATGTTGACAGCAAAGGTGTTAATATGTGGTTGAGATATGTATTAGTACCAACAATTAATGACAGTGAGGAGATTGTTTCTCGTTGGAAAAACTTTGCGGATACACTTAAAAATGTGAGCAAAGTTGAGGTTTTGCCTTATCATAAATTAGGAATAGAAAAGTATAAAAAATTGGGTCTTGATTATAGGCTAGAAGGTATACCAGAGCCAAATAAAGACTTAGTTGAAAAAGTTAAAAAAGAACTAGATAAAGGAGAAATTTAATATGATAGAACAATGGGAAGGATTTGTTCCTGGCAAGTGGTGTGATGAAATTAATGTAAGAAGTTTCATTATGAAAAACTATACTGAATATGTTGGAGATGAGAGTTTCCTTTGTGGTCCTACAGAGAACACAACTAAACTTATGTCAATGATTAATGACTTAGAGCAAGAGGAATTGAAGAGAGGTGGTGTTTATAACGCTGATACTTCTATAATTTCTACAATTACTAGTCACGATGCTGGATATATTGATAAAGATTTAGAGAAGATTGTTGGTCTTCAAACAGATAAGCCTTTTAAAAGAAGTCTTCAACCATTTGGTGGAATTAGAATGAGTGAGAAAGCTCTTGAAGAATATGGTTATACAATTGACCCAGATGTAAAGGAGATTTTCACTAAGTATAGAAAGACACATAATGCTGGTGTATTTGATGCTTATACAGAGGAGATGAGAGCAGCTAGACACGCAGGTATTATTACTGGTCTTCCTGATGCTTATGGTAGAGGAAGAATTATCGGTGACTATAGAAGAGTAGCCCTTTATGGTGTAGATAGACTTATTACTTACAAACAAGATTATCTAACTAGACTAAAAGGCGATATGACTGAAGAAGTTCTTAGAGCAAGAGAAGAGACTTCTGAGCAAATTAGAGCATTAAAGGCTCTTAAAGAAATGGCTGCTAAATATGGCTTCGATATTTCATTCCCAGCTAAAACTGCTAAAGAGGCTGTTCAATATCTATACTTTGGATATCTTGCTGCTGTTAAAGACCAAAATGGTGCAGCTATGTCTATTGGTAGAAATATGACTTTCTTAGATGTTTATATTGAGAGGGATTTAAAGAACGGTACTCTTACAGAAGAACAAGCACAAGAACTTATTGACCATTTTGTAATGAAGCTAAGACTTGTTAAATTTATGAGAACTCCAGAATATAACGAACTATTCTCAGGAGACCCAACTTGGGTAACAGAGTCTGTTGGTGGTATGAATATGAAGGGTAATTCTCTTGTTACTAAGAGTAGTTATAGACTTCTTAATACCCTTAAAAACTTAGGAAGTTCTCCAGAGCCTAATATTACTGTTCTTTGGTCTAATGAATTACCAATTAATTTCCGTAAGTACTGTGCTAAGATTTCTATCGAAACTAGCAGTATTCAATACGAAAATGATGACCTTATGAGAGCAGAAATGGGTGATGATTATGCTATTGCTTGTTGTGTTAGTTGTATGAAGGTTGGTAAAGATATGCAATTCTTCGGAGCAAGAGCAAACCTTGCAAAATGCCTACTTTACGCAATTAATGGTGGTCTTGATGAAAGACTAAAAATCCAAGTTAGTCCAAAATTCGAAGCTATCAAATCTGAAGTTTTAGACTACGAAGAAGTAATGCAAAAATATGACCAAATGATGGACTGGTTATGTGACCTATATGTTAACACACTTAATGTAATTCACTATATGCACGACAAATATTCTTATGAAGCAATCGAAATGGCTCTTCACGATAACGAAGTTAGAAGATTCTTCGCAACTGGTATTGCTGGACTTTCTTGTGCAGCTGATAGCCTTTCTGCAATTAAATATGCAAAAGTTACTCCTATTAGAGATGAGTACGGTATTGCAGTAGATTTCAAAATTGATGGAGATTTCCCTAAATTCGGTAATAATGATGATAGAGTTGATGATATTGCAAAAGATTTGGTTTCTAGATTTATGAACAAAATTCGTTCACATTATACTTATAGAAAATCAGTTCCAAGTACTAGTATTCTAACTATTACATCTAATGTTGTATATGGCAAGAAGACAGGTAGTACTCCTGATGGTAGAAAACAAGGCGAACCTTTCGCTCCTGGTGCTAATCCAATGCATAATAGAGATACAAAGGGTGCTCTTGCTAGTATGGAATCTGTTGCGAAACTTCCTTATGAAGATGCTAGAGATGGTATTTCTAATACTTTCTCAATTGTACCTAATGCACTTGGCAAATCTATGAAAGAACAACAAAACAATCTTGTTAAATTAATTGATGGTTATACTCTTGGTAATGGACATCACTTGAATGTAAATGTATTCAGTAGAGAACTACTTCTTGATGCTCAAGCACACCCAGAAAAATATCCACAACTTACTATTAGAGTATCTGGTTATGCTGTTAAATTCAACAAGCTTAACAAGGCTCAACAAGATGAGGTTATTTCTAGAACAATCCACTCAGCAATTTAATAACTAAAGTATAAAAAAGACCGCTATAATAGTGGTCTTTTTTGTTTTTGATACTAGGTGGAAGGCAATAGAAAATTGTCAAAGGGGTATTGAAATAGAGATAATATTATGCTATAATATATATACTAAAAATGTGTGTCAAATGGGGACTTTGTAAAATGGGAAATATAAAGAAATTTATGTTAGAAGCCAAAGCACGAAAGGAACTTGGAGCAGAGCAATATTATATGCTTAGAGAAGAGTTTCTAAAGGCGTTTAATTCAATATGCTCAAGTCTTATCGGTGATAATGATGGTAGAAAATTGGTGAGACAAATGAAAGAATTCAAAGATAAAATGTGGTTGGATAGTTTGTTTGAGTTTTTGGGTTCTGCCGCACTTATTGTGAGTGTATGGAGAAGTGGTACATATAGTCTTAAAGAAACTATTGCGGGTTGTGTTGCGGGTTCAATTATTGCAACAGTAGCTTATCTTAAGAAAAGACAAGATAGAGAAAGTTATAATGATACAAAAAATGAATTAATCGACTATGTTGTTGGCAAGGTAAATAAATTAAAAGATGAACAATTAGGTACTGGGGTTGAAGAAAATATTCCTCTTAACGACACAGCAAGGGTAGTATATAGAGATGCTGCTGATGACCTAGTTTACTAATTAATTTATTTGTTAAATGGGAGATTTTATGAGAACAATTAGAGAATTTTTAGATAATAAATATGCAAAAAGAGAAATGGGTGAGGAGAAGTTTGATGCATCAGTATCAGAACTTTCTCAACATATCATAACTAAACATACAGCAAAAGATGGATTGGATAAGTCCTTTGTAGAAGCTGTTTCACCTGTTGTGTATGATGGTAATGCTCTTATTATTGAAGGTGCTATGGGCGTAACTTCAATGGGAGCTGCTGTTCTTGGTGGAGGTGCTGTTGCTCTTGGTAGTGATGATTCAGTACTTCAAAGTTTAGGTATTGCGGGAGCAACCTGTGCTGGTGTTGTATTACTTGGTTATATAAGAGATAAAATTAACTATACAAAGTCTAAAGCTAAACTTAAAAATTGGATTGAAGATGAAATCCACGAGGACAAATTCGAAACAACTAAAATGTCAAAAAGAAGTAGAAGTGCTTGTTTAGATGAGGTTTGTGAAAGCCTAGTTGATGAAATGGTAATGGAAATGAAATAGTTTTAAAAGCATCTTAAAAATATTTAAGGTGCTTTTTTGGTGTTTATTTCAAACTTTTGAGCTGGTATATGTAGAGGTTGTTAGGTTTAAGAAATTGGTTCGGTATTATATATATAATAAATAATAAAAAATAACTAATTTTCTAAAGAAAAGTGTTGACAAACGAAAGAAAATGTATTAGAATTATTTTGCAAGAATTTTGGAGTAACAAACGGCAATTAGCCCCTGTCCGTTGTTTCATCTAGAGTTTAGTTAAATAAATTACAGATTTTAGGAGAAAAAAATGAAAACAACAGTTATGGCAAAAAGCGAAACTGTGGATAGAAAATGGTATGTTGTTGATGCAGCTAACATTCCACTAGGTAGAGTTGCTAGTCAAGTTGCAGCAGTTCTTAGGGGAAAAAATAAGCCTATTTATACTCCACACGTTGATACAGGCGATTATGTAATCGTTATTAACTCTGATAAGATGGTTCTTACAGGTAACAAAATTAATGATAAGAAATATTTCCATCACTCTGGATATCCAGGCGGTCTTAAGGAAGTAACTTACAAAGACTTAATGGAAAAGAGAAGCGACTTTGCTCTTGAGAAAGCAGTTAAAGGTATGCTTCCAAAGAACTCTCTTGGAAAGAAAATGTTTGGTAAACTAAAAGTTTATAAGGGAAGCGAACATCCTCATCAAGCACAACAACCAGTTGAGTTGAAAATTAGAGGAGGTAGAAACTAATTATGGCAGAGAAAGTAACTAAGACAGAGAAAGTAGCAGAAGAGAAGAAAGTTGTTGCTAAAAAAGCAACTAAGAAAATTCCTGCTAACAAAAATGTAGAATTTACTGGTACAGGTAGAAGAAAGAATTCTATCGCTAGAGTAAGACTTATGCCTAATGGTAAAGGTCAATTCACTATCAACAAAGTAAACATCGAAGAATATTTCAATCTTGGTGTATACAGACTTGTTGCTAACCAAGCATTCGAAGTAACTGGTACTATGGGCAAATACGATGTTATCGTTAATGTTCACGGTGGTGGTCTATCTGGTCAAGCTGGTGCTATTAGACACGGTATTGCTAGAGCACTTGTTAAAGCTGATGAAAGCTTAAAGCCAGAAATCAAGAAAGCTGGTTTCTTAACTAGAGATGCTAGAGTTAAAGAAAGAAAGAAATACGGTCTTAAGAAAGCTAGAAAAGCTCCTCAATTCCGTAAGCGTTAATTTTATATACGCATTACAAATACAAACACCAACTTATATGTTGGTGTTTTTTTGTTGAAAAATAGGCGGATATTTGGTATTATATAATTGAAATTATTAAATTAATTTTTGGATTTGTGAGAAAATAACAATATGAAAAAGTGGTTGGCGGTAATTATTTTAATATTGTCTTCTTGTGTGTGTTTCGCTTGTGGTAAGACACCAACTATTTCTTATGCAAAAGCAGAGCTTCAAGTTAACTTTGATGAAACATATACAATTGATAAAGATGACATTGTAATTAATCATTCTAAAAATAGTTATGTGGTAACTATTCTCAATACTGAAATTGCAGAGTTAGATGGGTTGACAATTAAGCCTAAAAAAGAGGGAAAAACTTTTGTTCGTTTTGCTATAGAAAACGAAGATGTATATGTAGACATTCCTCTTACAATCACACATATAATTTTTGCTACTAATGCAGAGATAGAGAGTCAAAATGTTATTATCAATATCACCTTAGAAAACGAGACTTTCAATAGAATAACTCTTAATGAAAATTGTAATGAAAAACCACAAATTAGTTATGATAGAAATATAATTAGTTATGATTATATAACTGGCAAAATTATACCAGTTAAAGTTGGCACAACTACTGTAGTGGTGTTATACAATGCTTGTAATGTTAGTTTCACTGTAACTGTTATTGATGTTGTATATACTACTGCAATTGAGATTGATGACCATATATTATATGTAGGTGATAGTGGAACTTTTGATTATAAAGTATATCCACAACTTGCTAATACTTATAGTTTCTTTTGTCTGCCTAACGAGATACTTGCTATAAATAGTAAGGGTGAATATTTGGCTAAAGGTACAGGAGAAGTTGTTGTATATATTAATTACTATACTAGTGAGAATACTCCTGCTACTAAATCTTTTAATGTTAATGTTATAAACGAACTGGAAGCCTTTAATTTTGTAATTAAAAAATCAAGTGGCGCTGAAGCAAAATACTATTTAAAAGAACTAGAGTACAAAATTGTAATCGAAGATATGTCTAATGTGAAAGAAGAAGATATAGTTGTTTCGAATAATTTTGATGTTGACAGTGTTGTAATTAATGAAAATAATATAGAAATATTAGGATATTTTGTAAATGTTGGAGAGCAAGAAATTGAACTAGAAATCACCTCTAATAATAATGTTGTAAGTAGTAGTAATGTTTATGAGGTGTTTGATGCTTCAGATATACAAATAGTTGCAAAGTGGTCGGCTTATAATCAACAACCTTATAATGATGGTAAATATCATATAAAGTTAGAAGAAACTGCCAATTATCCTTCTTATTTAAGATTTAGCTTGAGTGTCAATGATATTAATATTTCTGAGACTTTTAAGGTATATGATGTAACTTTAGGTAAGGCTGAAACTACTGCTAATTTTTATCCAACTAATGCAGGAGAATATGTATTCTTGTTTGAAATTTTTGAAGTTGAAGTTGGTCAGATAGTAGTTGTAGTTGAATAGAATTTGAGAGTGTAAAATAATTTACACTCTTTTTTGTTGTTTGAATTAATGTTTAGTTGTTGCAAAAGCGTGAAGTTTATGTGGTTGCGTTGTTAAAGTATAGTGTTTGAATTATGGACACATTAAATATAATTGTATTATATTTGTTTGACTAAAAATTATATTATAGATATAATTATTTTAGAGATATTACTTATAATAATTATATATAATTAAGTAATTTGTACTAATTACGAGATTGTTTATTTGCAAAAGTTTACAAATAAGATTATTAGGAAGAAGAAAAATGGTTAAAAGAATTATTAAAATATTAGCAATCGTAATTGCGTGTAGTGTAGTTGTAATTGGTGGTGTTATCGGTGTTGTAGCCCTAAGAGGAGGTTTCAACGAAGAGGTAATTAATATCACCAAACTTTATTTCGGTCAAGATGAAACAGCCGTTGTAAAAGAGGTTAGGACTTTAGAAGATGTTATTGCAAACATTAACTTTGAGCCTAAGAATGCAACTAACAAAAAACTTAAAGTAGAGGTTCTTGGTAATGAAAATGGCATAATCTCTGACATTGCTGAAATTGAAGCTGGTAAGGACTTTACTCTAGATGTTAGACAAGATGCCAAAGGTAATAATATTGGTGGTGTAGTAACAGTTGTTGCATCTCAAGGTATTGCTGAAGTTAAAATGACTGTAATTGTCGATGTTAATGTGCCTGATAATGCATTATATTTCACTGGTGAAGATACTGGTAAAATTACCACTTCAGGCAAAACTTTCACAATGGCTATCAGTGATAAGACTCAATATGTTTACTTGAAGAGTAATCTTGTTAATGCTTTCTTCCTACAAGCAAATAACGAAAACTTGAAAAATACTGACATTAGTTATGTATATAGAAAAGAAGATGGAACTACTATAGAGGAAAATGTTAGTAGTAAATGTGAAATTCAGACTAAATACAATCCTCACGAGAATGTAGATAACTATTTTTATAAAATTCCACTTGTAACAGACCAAGCTGGTCAAATCACTATGACTGCTAAGATGCATAGAACAAGTGAAATTGAAAGAGTGTTCAAAGAGAGCAACTTTATTAATCTTCCAAAACTTCTAAAAAATCAAAATAATTCTTCAGCTGATAGAGAGGCTGCAACATTAACACTTTCTAAATACAATGACTTTTTAAATAAGTACATAAAATATTTTGATACATCTGTTGAGAGTTACGCTTTCTTTAAAAATGCAATTCTTAGTGATGGTAGAATTACTTTGAGTTCTTTATCTCAAGTTCAAGAGTCTTTCAAATATGTGTATGTTACAACTGAAGCAACAATCAATGTAACAGCTATTAAGTTAGAAGACTTTACATCAATGACTACTCCTAGAGAGTATGATGTAACACTTACCCCAGGTGATGAAGTTTTATTCTCAGTTTCTGGAAACAATGCTAACAATATTGTTAACGATTTTGGCTTAATGATTAAGACTGATAATGATGATGCTGTTGGTTCAGCTGAAAAGAAAGACTATATGTTTGAAAGTCTATCAGTTAAACCTTATCTGTATCTTGATATTAATTCTGTTCCTGTAGAGAATCTAGATGAGGGCAACGGTGTTATTACTTGGACAGATAGAGAGTACAAATACAAGACTGTATATGACTTCGAAGGACATAGTCCAATTACAACTCCTCTACCAGAGACTGGTGTAAAAGGATATCTATTACTTCTAGAAAGCCAAGATGAATATATTAGCATTACACAACTTCAAGTTAATGAAGAGAGACATTGGAAGTTGAGTTGTAATGTTCCTATGGCAAAAGACCAAAACACTGCAATCTTTAAAGCATTATACCTAGGCTTTGAGGTTAGTGGTATTGGAACTAATAGTACTTCAATGATTACTATTGAAGCATTTACTAGAATTTATGTTAATTATGAAGATTTAGAATTTACTTATGAAGATGTTAATAATATCGCAATTAACACACTTGATAAGTATATGAGTATTAATACTTCTGATATTGAAATCAACGAAAATAGTGAGTATTATGACAAACTAACAGTTGGTAGATATACTCAAGATATTACTAATAATATTACTAACTCAACAGTTGACAACCTAAGCACTGCAACTTATCAAAATGTAATGTACTTCGCAGAAACTAATTCAAATAAGATTGATGGAGAGTACTCAAAAATTGCAACAGTAGGCAGATATAATTTCATTAATTACAACAATGCTAATTCAGGCAATCCATCTTATTATATGTTTGGTGAAGAAGAGTTGGTTGGTGAAAGAATTGCAACTTGCAAACTTGTTAATAATGAGAAAAGATATTATCTTCACGCATTAAATGCAGCAACAACACCTGTAAAACTATTTGCAGTTGTTTACTTATCAGATAAAAATGGTAATCCTATTGATGTTAATGGTAGAAAGTTAACAATCAATGAAGAACAAACTTCTGAGACTCCTAATACTTTGGTTGTTCTTAGAATTTCTGAGATAACTGAAGATGGTATGCCTTCAGTATTTGTAGAGAGTTATGTAGAGAACATTAACTTCTATACAAAATCAAATGTTAATACTACTTTGAAAGTTGAGAATGCTGGTGGCGGAGAGGCTGCAGAAAGTGTTGCTTTTGAACAAGGTTATATTAATAGAAACCATTTGAATTATTATACAAATGAAAATGGTGAAAGAGTTAGCGACCAACTTCTTGATATGGTTCAAGATTATTTGACAATTAAATTACTTAAGAACAACTACTTCAGTTTATATATTACTAACTTTGATTTGGCTAAAGATGGAAGTGTTAATTTAACTGAAAACACTTTAGCAGAGATTACTTGTAATGATATTTTCGGTACAAAAACTTTGAATATGGGTTATAGCATTTATAACCATTCAAACAAACAAATTGCTTTCAATGCTATGTGTGCTGATTTAAGTAATTATTCATTATATACTGATAGCCAACAAGTTAAAGTATTTGGTACTCCTGAGGTTATGAGTGTTGATGGAGAATGGGAACCTGGTCTTGGTATGAATGCTACAATGGTTAGATTTGTTCTACATTCTAGCAAAGATGATAATGCTAATACAGACCCTAAGATTTACTTAAACCCAGAAAATAGTTCTATTCCTTATAGCAAGAACTTAATCTATAGTGAAAGTGATGGTGCTCAACAAGTACAAAGAAACAACTTTGTTATTTATCATACTAACAAACTTGAAATTAGTGATGTTTCACTTGATGATTCAGTTGAACTTCAAAACAAATTATATGCTAGATATGCTAAAATCACTGAAGGTGTTAAGAAAGGTGACTTGGTATTCAATCAAGACCTAGAGGGTACATCTGGTTCTGGACATTATGTTCTACCTATAGTTAATGGTAATGTTTCTTACTATGCACATAATAACTTAATGTCAGAGAACAAGGCTAATATTGAATTGGTTGACTGTTCTCAAATTGGCGCAATTGATAGACCGGATAAAAATAAACTAGATGGCGTATATTTCTACGATTCTCTAGAGGCATATATCGCTTATTACACAACTCTTCCTAATGCAAGTGCAATTACATATACAACTGCTGATAGTGTTATTGCTTTAGCGGAAGATGTTCATTTCACAAATGTCCTACAAGACAAAACAACCAAGGCTATTAACTTCGGTACAAAACAATTTGACTTCATTGATGCTGGTGAACTTGGTAATGTAGATATCAATGGTTATAGTGTTCCAATCAAACTTATTGATAGAGATAAGGGTGTTTGGCAATTAACTATTCCAAAGGGAACTATTTTCCCACTTGTTAATGGTAACAAAGCACTTATTTATAACGAAGTGTTTGAAGTTACTACTAGTGATTATGTTAATTATTACATCAAAGACTATGTAAACAATGAACTTGGTATAAGTGGTAAGTCTATCAAAGTTGATAAAACTGCTAACATTATGTTATCAAGTGGTCAAGTTATTGCATATGATGCTTCTAAATATCTTGATGATACAGTTTCTGCTATTGTTAAGAGTGGTCTGCAAGGAGATGGTTCTGCAACACTTAACTTCTTACAAGGTGAAGAGTTGGGTAGATTTGTAGAAGATAATAGTGGAACTTATAAGAAAGTTGTTGATAAAACTAACGAGAATATTTATAATTTCGTTCCTCTTGATGGTACAGAAGATAAAGATATTCAAAAATATTCAGTTACAAATTTAGATAAAGATGCTCGTAAGATGGGCGTAAAGGTATATATGGTTGTAACAATTCCATTTGTTTATAACGATATCAAAGATGCTTACGATTATACTTTCTACAAAGCAATTGAATATGAACTTCTTCAAGAAGAAATCAAGGTTGTTGGTTATAACAATCCTGGTAATGAAGAGGAAGATATTAATACTAACATTAATCCATACAAGGTTAAAGCCGGACAAGATTCACTTATTAAACTTGGTGTTCCTGATAATGCTGGTGCTTATATCTCAATCAAAGCAAATAATGAGAATTATTTCTTTGAACATACAGATTTTGCCATTTCTTCAACAACAATGGATATTGTCCTTACACTAGATGCGGATAAGGATTCGATTACTGTTAGTGTACCTGACTTGGTGTCAAATGATACTTTCGTTATTCAAATGGAGTATACATATAAGAATAGAACTGAGACTTTCAAATTCTATGTAGAAGCTGAAGCAAATATTACATTTGGAATTGAAAATAAATCTCCAGTAACAATCAAAGATATTTCTGCTAGTGAGAAGGCTTATGTAATTAAGCTAACTGCTGGTTCAGATAGTAATACTGTTAGTGAAATCTTTGGCACTGCTAAAAAGTGGTTCAAGGTTGACGATAAAGTTACAGCAATTACAATTAGTGATGGTACTGTAGAATATTCTGGAACAACTAAGATTGAACTTCCAGATGTAAATGCTGAGTTTGACGGAACTAATATTAAATATGGTAGCAAGATATTTACTATCTTATTAACTGTTCAAGGAAAGGGTCAAAAATTACAACTAAATTATAAGTTGTGTGTCGAAATTGTTCCATCTTATTTGATTGATGCTACAAGAGTAGAAGATAATACAACAATCACAATGTATGATGGCGATATGTTATTCGGTGAATATATCAGATTATATAATGGTGATGCTACAGTTGCTGATTTAGGTAATGTAGCAAATGTATTACCTGCAAACAACCCGGGTTATGCTAGTGTTTATAAATTAACAACAGATAATGAATTAAATACAGAAGCTTTTGCAAAGGGTCAAATCAAGTTGGCAAATACACCTTCTACAGATACATATCTTAATATATCAGTTGAGTATACTACTTATAATGGTACTAAGATTACTCATAATTTTACTGTAATTGTTAGAGGTATTACTATGAAGTATTCTCCAACAGGTACTATCGGTACTGGTAGTGATGCTAGAACTTTAGATAGTAGTATTGAAATTAGAGTTGCTCAAGATACAACAAGTATTGATATAACTAAGTATCTAAGTTTCTCGCTAAGTAATACAAGTGAAACTAACGAGGCTGTAACAGCTGTAGTACTTGATGCTTCAGGAGCCCCAGTTTATACTATTACAGATTTAGAGGATAATGTAACTTATACAATTGCCTATATGAAATCTTCAACAGGTAGTGTTCCTAAATTGGTTGGACCTGTAGGTCATACTTTAACTATTAGATTGGTTTCTGCTGTTTAAGATATTAATTTATTTGTAAATCTATTATTTTGGCTTTAAATTAACTATTACTATGTTAATTTGGTTTGAAAATTTCAAAGATTTTGATATAATTCTAGTAAGATTGATTCTTACTAGAATTTTTTATTTTGGAGTAAGTATGGAAAGAAAAGAGTGTGCTAATGGTTTGCAACTGATTAGAGTTGCTTGTATCAAAATCAAAGGTCATTTCAGTGCATTGTTTATGGGTGCGTTGGCTATGACAACACCTTTGATATTAGATTTGTTTTTAGGTGTGTTATGCTCAATTTTCTTAGGTAATTGGTGGGCATTTACAGTAGCACTTATGCTATTTGTTGTATTTGTAGCACCTTTGCAAATGGGATATATCAAGTACTTTAATAATGTACTTGCAGGTAATCAACCTAAAATGAGTGAAGTGTTCTCATATGTTAAGTTTTCATTTATGACACTTAGAGCAATTTACATTTCTGGAATATTAGTTGTTATGTATATTCTTGGTGGTGTACTTTGGTTAGTTCCTGCAGGTTTTGCAATTTCTGCATTCTCAATGGTACTATTCTTCTTGCAAAAGTATGAGTATCCAAAACTTAGAACTGCTATGTGGGAATGTGCTAAGAAGATGATGGGCAATAGACTTGCTATGTTTGCTTACAAATTAGTATTCTATATCGTTTATGCTATGTTATTCGCTGTTGCTGGATTATGTCTTGCACTTATCTACAACTTGTTCCTAGAGAGTTTTGTGGTTAGTTGGATTGTTGCTATGTGTAGTGCAATAGTGTTTATCTTTATGTATACCTTTGTAACAGTTTACTTCCATTCTAGTAATCAAATTTTCTTCGAAGATGTTCTTTCTAGAGATGAGAAGAAGAGAGCTAAGAAAGTTAAAACAACTGCTAATAATACTGACCAAGTAGGTAATAACACTCCAGTTGAAAAGACTGAAGAGCCTAAGAAAGAAACTAAAAAGGTAAAGGAAAAGGTTGAAGAGAAAGAGGTAGTAGAAGAAAAAGAGTCTAAGAAAAAATCTGCTACAACTAAGAAAAAATCAACAACTAAGAAAGAAACAGAGGCTAAAGAAGAAAAGAGACCTAAAAGACAAGTTGTTAAGAACTTTATAGATGTATAATAATGAAAAAGACCGCTTAAATCTTGTTATGCACCCCTAATACGGAACTATAAAAAAGAGTCCAAGATTATATAAAAGACTAGCAAAAAAATTGCTAGTCTTTTTAATTGTTAATTATTCTCCCTGGGAAAAGCAGTTTCTCAAAATCTTTTGCAAATCGTTCTTTTTCTGTATCATATTGATATGGACACTCTGAATAAAGCCACATAATATCAATTTTACCTTTAATTTTTATAACTTCTATCAACATTGCTTTGTCTAATTTTTTACAATACTTAAAATCTTGCAACATTAAACAACTTCTTTTTCGTATAAATTCGTTGTTTGATGCAGTTAAAATTCCCATATCACCAATTATCATATATCTTAAATCTTTACAAGGATTTTCTAGTTGATAAATCAACCTATTTGTTAGTTCGTA
>JAZLDP010000105.1:0-12695 GCA_045614835.1 Clostridia bacterium
ATGATATTAAGACTAAAGAAGATGTGCAAAGTAAGATTGATGAGTATAGTACATATAGCACGGATAGATTGCTTAATGAATTTTTAAAACTAACAATGGAGAAAAAGAGAAAAGGTGAACTAACAGAGGTTGAACTAGAAAAATTAAAAAGAGCGATTGAACCTATATTAAGTAGCGAACAAAAACAATCATTAGAAAATATATTGCAGATGGTTAGGAATGTTAAATAAAATAGATAAAAGATTGTTGCACAAAATTAATATTCAGGAAATATCACAAAGAGAAATTGGTGTAATTGTTAGAGCGTATGATTATAACAAAACTTATGAAATGTTAAAGAAATTAGGTTCAATAAATGAGATTATAGAACTTCCAATTATATCTAGTTTTGGACTGTGTGTTGATATGCAAGAAATAATTAAAATTGCGAAGTTGGAATGTGTTGAATTTGTTACAAAAAATTCAAAAGTTTGTGGAATGATTTATGCTAGTAAAAGACTTCTAAATGTAAATAAATTATACGATAAAATTAATGAAAATTATAATCATAGCTGTGTAATAATTGATACTGGAATTTATCCTCATATTGATTTTGTTTTAGGTAAAAATAGGATAATTAAATTTGTTGATATGGTTAATAATAAAAGTTTGCCTTATGATGATAATGGACACGGTACTTTTGTTGCTGGAGTGTTGTCTGGTAACTCTATTGTCGATAAATACACTGGAATTGACAATAATTGTAATATAATTGTCATAAAAGCACTTGATAGCGTTGGAGAAACTAGTACTATTAAAATTCTTCAGGCTATGCAGTGGGTACTTGATAATAAAAATAAATATAATATCAAAGTTGTTTGTATGAGTTTTGGTAGTGAAGTTTCTGCAGGTATAGACCCCTTGATTTATGGGGCTGAAACTCTATGGAATAATGGTATTGTAGTTGTATCTGCAAGTGGTAATAGTGGACCTGAAAAAAGCACAATTATGTCGCCGGGTGCTAGTAGAAAAATTATTACTGTTGGTTCACTCGATAAAGTAAAAAATAATGTTAATCTGAAGGTTGCAAATTTTAGTAGTAGGGGACCTATTAATAATACTTATAAACCTGATTTAGTTGTGCCTGGTGTTGATATAATTTCCACTAATGTTTTTGATAAGAATAATCGGTTCTATACTACTATGTCAGGAACAAGTGTTTCAACTCCAATGATTGCAGGTGTGGTGAGTTTGCTTTTTAAAATTAATCCCAATTATACTCCAGACCAAATTAAGTATATGCTTATTCGTTCTTGTGAAGAAATTGAGGGTGATAGAAATTCTGAAGGCTTCGGAGTTCTTAACTTGAATAATATAAAGTTACTATAAAAAATTGCATTGTGGTTTAATACAATGCAATTTTTTCTATCGCTGATAAAACCTTCTCAATATCTTTTTTGGTATTAAAATATGATAGGCTAATTCTAGTCATTCCGCTTCTGAGAGTCCCATAATATTTGTGTACAAGTGGAGCGCAGTGTAGACCACTTCTAGTGGCAATATTATATTCTTCATCTAGTATTGTGGTAACGATAGAACTATTTTTATTTTTGATTGTAAAAGACACAACGCCGGAATTGTAGCTACCACTATAAACTTCTACATATTTAATTTTGTTTAGTCTTGTTATAAGTAATTCTGTTAAGTGTGAAATTTTGTTATTAATTTTTTCTTGATTGCTTTTTATAAAATCAATACTAGCTGATAGCCCTAGTATTCCTACTATATTTTGTGTTCCGCTTTCTATACCATCTGGAATAGTTGTTGGTTGCTTTAGTTTGTCGCTTTGTGTTCCTGTACCACCAAAAATAATTGGTTCTACTTTGCAGTTGTTAAGAAGTAATGCTCCTATTCCTTGTGGTGCATATAAGCCTTTATGTCCAGCAAGGCTTAATAGGTTTATGTTTTGTTCTTGCATATTAATTTTTTCGTGGCCTATACTTTGTGCACCATCAACAAAGAATAATAAATTGTGTTTTTTGCAAATTCTACCTATTTGATAAATATTCTGCGTTGCACCTGTCACATTACTTGTGTGATTAATAATTACCATATAGGTATTTGATTTTAGATTTTTAGCTATATCGTTTGGGTTGATTATACCATTTTTATTAGGGGTTAGTAGTGTATAGGTGATATTATGGGTTGTTTTAAGTCTTTCTAAAGTTCTTAATACGCTATTATGTTCGTAAATGGTAGTTATTATGTGTCCGTTCTTTTTTGCTGTGCCAAATAGTCCTAAATTGATTGCCATTGTGCATCCGCTAGTAAATATTACATTATCACTAGTTGTTCCTAGAAACTCTGCTAATTTTTCTCGACACTCGAATACTTTAGTTTGAACCTCAATTGCTCTTGAGTATCCAGAGCGGTTAGGGTTGATACTGTATTTTGTTAAACCTAATGCAGATGCTTTTATAATGCTTCTTGGTTTGTGATGTGTTGTTGCACTATTATCTAAGTAAATCATAATTTCTCCTTTTAACAATTTTGAGCTATATTAAATATTATGAAATAGGAATAAAATTTGTGGAGTGATTATGCAGAATATTATTGCTGTTTTTAGTAGTAGAAATTATGCTATGCAATTTGCTACAATGTTGCGAAAATTAGGCATAAATAATAAAATTAAAGATACACCTAGAGAACTAAGTGTATCTTGTGGAATATCTGTTGTTTTTGATGGAACTTATCTTGGTAGAGCTAGGGCTATTATTGATAGATATAGATTACAAAGTCATTGTAAACTATATATTATTAGTGGGGACTTGTTTAAGAAGTATTTACCAATTAAATAGCGGTTTGATTAGTTGATAGTTTTATGTTTTCTTGGTTTTATATATAATAAAATTACAAAGTAATTTTGACAAATTATTGTATAGTGTGTTATAATCTAATTGTATGAAAAAAAGTATGAGTGTTAAAAACGATATTTTTGATATCCTTGACAAATTAATACCAAACCCAGAGAGTGAACTTGAGTACTCTAATGAGTTTGAACTTTTGGTGGCTGTTATGTTATCTGCACAATGTACAGATAAAAGAGTTAATATAATAACACGAGAACTTTTTAAGGTATATAAAACCCCAGAAGATTTTGCAGGACTTACAATTGAAGAATTGGAAAAGTATATTAAGTCTTGCAATTATTACCACAATAAGGCTAAAAATATAATAAATGCTAGTAAACAAATTGTAGAGAATTTTGGAGGAAAGGTCCCTGTTGCACACGAGGACTTGATTACTCTTGCTGGAGTAGGTAATAAAACCGCTAATGTTGTACAAGCTGTAGCTTTTGGACATCAAGCATTGCCTGTTGATACTCATATACTTAGAGTTAGTAATCGTTTGGGCTTTGTTAACACCAAAAATCCTGATATTTGCGAACGAGAATTGAAGGTGATATTTGAAGGACTTGATTATGGAAAACTTCATCACTTGTTACTTCTATTTGGTAGATATTATTGTACAGCACGAAACCCTAAATGTGAGGGGTGTGTTTTAAAAGATAAATGCAAAATTAATTATTATGGAGATAAATAATGTTTTTAGATAAAGTAAAGATTGAATGTAAAGCGGGTAATGGCGGAAACGGAGTTGTTGCTTTTAGAAGAGAAAAGTATGTGCCTAATGGTGGACCTAACGGCGGAGACGGTGGCAGAGGTGGAGATATTATCTTTAGGGTTAGTAAAGATATTGACAACCTAGGTGATTTTAGATTTAAGAAAAAGTTCAAAGCTGAAAATGGTGAAGATGGCTCTGGTAATAACAAGTCTGGTAAGAATGGTCAAAGCTTATATATTAATGTGCCTAAGGGAACAGTAATTAGAAATGCACTTAATAACAAAGTAATTGCAGACCTTGTTAATGATGATGAAGAGCAAGTAATTTTGAAAGGTGGTTCTGGTGGTAGGGGAAATTCTCATTTCTCAACATCTACTAGACAAGCTCCTAGATTTGCAGAGCAAGGTGTTGTTACTAAGAGTTTTGAGTTGTTACTTGAATTAAAGACACTTGCAGATGTTGGACTAGTTGGTTTTCCTAATGTAGGAAAGTCTACAATTTTATCGAGTGTAAGTAATGCTAGACCTAAGATTGCTAACTATCACTTTACAACTATTACACCTAATATTGCTGTTGTTAATGCGTATGGTAATTCGTTTGTAATGGCTGATATTCCAGGACTTATTTCTGGTGCAAGTGAGGGTGCTGGTCTTGGAATAGAGTTCTTAAGACATATTGAGAGAACTAGGCTACTGGTTCATGTGGTTGATATTGCTGGAACAGAGGGTAGAAATCCAATCGAAGACTATTATGCAATTAATGCAGAACTAGAGCAATATGGTGAAAAAGTTGCTAATATTAGACAAATTGTAGCTCTTAATAAAAGTGATATGTTAGTTGATGAGAGTGTTATTGAAGAGTTTAAGGAGAATATTCCGGAAGGTACTCCTGTATTTGTAATTTCTGCATATACTCACGAAGGACTAGATAGTCTTATGGAATGCGTTGCTCAAACATTAACAACCTTACCAAAACTAGAGAAATTAGAAATTGAAGAAACTGAAATTGATAAGAGAAACTTAAGAGAATTTTCTGTTAGGAAATTATCTGAGGGTGTATTTGAGGTTACTGGAGAGCTTGTATTTGAGATTATGAAGAGGGTTAATCTTGATGATATGGTATCAAATGCATATTTCCAAAAGAGAATTAAAAACGATGGTATCGTTGATGCTTTACTTGATATTGGAATGCAAGAGGGTGATATGATACATATCGGAGATTATGAACTACAATATTTTGAATAAAAAGGAGAAATATACTTATGATGACTGCACAAGAAAGAGCAAAACTTAGGTCTTTGAGTAATTCATTAAGAGACCTTGTATATCTTGGTAAAGATGGTCTAACACCTAATGTTATTGCACAAGTTAATGATAACTTATATGCTCACGAATTAATTAAAATCAAAGCACAAAGAAATATTCCTGAGCCTATTACGAAACTTGCTAGAGAAATTTGTGATGCTTGTAAATGTGAATTGGTTGGTGTTATTGGAAATAAAATTCTAGTATACAAACCAACAGACAAGCCTAACTTTGCACATTTATTGGATAACTACAAATATTATTATTAAAAAAATACCACAAATTTAGTTTGTGGTATTTTTAATTAAATCTACTATTAAATCTTGAGTATAGTGATAGTAATATAAGTATGGTGCCTATGATTGTGTAATATATATAATAAGGTGTGAATATGCTTGTTGCTAGTATTAGTAAACCATAGAAAAAATAGTGTCGAGATTTGTTCTTTTTTAGTACTATGCTAAGTATGTCTTTTAGCTTTAATTTAGGCTTATTTTTATACTTTGCATAGTTGTTTATTTGAGTGTTGCTGTCTATTAATATTTTATTGATTTCTAAAAGGTCAACAAAAGAAATATTTGTGTTTTCTAGTTCTGGGTGATTTGAGGGGGTATTTATGCAAAATACTTTTAGATTATCGTTAATTCTATTTTTATAGATATTGATATAGTCTTCATATTCTAGCATTTCTTTGTTAAGCATTAGGTATATGTCGCAATTAGATAAGGTGTCAAGATAATGGTTATTGTCTAATTTTATGGTATCTTTGAAATCAAAAATATTTTTTAGCAACTCGAAAAGGTTGTTGTTATTGGTGAATAATAAGTGTGTTTTTAACTCTTCGATGCTAAGTTTTTTGTTGTTTTTTTGAGTGTAAATTTTGTTTTGGTAATGTTTGAAAACTAGATATGTTACAAAAAAGAATAGTGATATAATAATACTTGAAATTATAGATAATCTTAAACTCGCTAAGTATTTGTTTAGCCATACAAAAGCTATTATAAAGGTCGAGAAAGTGAGAAATATTAAATTGGAAAATTTGCTAAATTTTGATTGTGTTATTTGTATCATAATATAATTATTGATTGATAATACTAATTTTATTCATATTGTGATAATTCTTTGGTGAATTTTGATTTTTTTGGTATCATTATTTATATAATATTCGACTAAATTAGACATAAAATAATATAAGTCGTGAATTAGTTGTATTTGTAATTTTTGCTTGAATAGTTTGCTGTGAGACAAACTTTTAAAGTGATTATTTTACAAAAGAAAAGGAAAATTATGGAAATACAAATAGTCAAGTTTTTTCAAAGTTTAGCTAATGGTTTCAATGATGTGTTTTTTTACCTAGTTACAAAGATGGGTGAAGAGACTTTCTTTCTTTTGACACTTGGTATTGTTTATTTGTGTTATAGTGATAAATTTGCAATCAAATTAACCTTTTATTATCTAGCAAGTGTTGCGTTTAATAATATAATTAAACTTGTGTGTAGGAGACCTAGGCCGTATTTGGCTTCCTCAGAGATAATTGATAGGCTACACGCAAATGGATATAGTTTTCCAAGCGGACATACACAAGGTTTTTTTGTATTGGCTACTACTAATATGTTAGAGATTAATAATAAGAGTAAAAGAAAGTCTTTTAAGATTACTGTTCTTTGTGTATTGAGTGTTCTGGGAATTCTTGTAATGGTTAGCCGTATGTATTGGGGGCAACATTATCTTACAGATGTTTTGGTTGGTATGATGTTTGGTATTGCTGTGCCGTTCTTTTTAAATTTCTTATTTGGTGTAATGCCTGATAAAATTAAAAATTTCTTTTCAGTTGATAGGCTTTATAACATAGTTTCTGTATGTTCGGTTGTAGTGGCTATTACTGCTATATGTCTTCAGTTTTTTGCTGGTAAAACTATAGATTTGTTATATAAATTTTCTGCAGTGTTTATTGTAATGGCTATAGGATATTTTATTAATAAAAATAAAATTAGATATATGAGTAATCAAGGCTTCAAGGTTGGTATTTTGAAAGCCTTAATAATGTTGGTTAGTGTAATTGGTTTGTATGCGTTAATTAATTTAATTTTTGATATATATGGTGTTATCTTATTTGTAGTTTACTTGTTTTTAGGTGCGATTTGTACTATAATACTACCGATACTATTTAAATTAATTTTTAAGAAAGGTTATGATAATGGACAGTCTAATAATTAAAGATTTGAAAGATACTAATAAATTTGCTAAAAAATTCGCCAAGATTTTGAAAGGTGGCGAGGTTGTTTTGCTTGGTGGAGATTTGGGTGCTGGTAAGACAACTTTTACAAAAGCAGTGCTAAGAGCTTTGGGTGTAAAAGATGATGTTACTAGTCCTACATTTACTATTATGCGTGAATATCAAGGTAAGAAATTTAAGATTTATCACTTCGATATGTATAGGCTTGGTAGTGGACAAGAGGCTAAAGAATTTGGTTTGGAAGATTATATATATTCTAAAGATAAAAGTAGTCTTGTCTTTATTGAATGGCCTGAGAATGTAAAGGATATTCTTAGTGGTGATTTTATTAGAGTGGATATTTCTATCCTTGATGAAAATAGAAGACAATTTGATATTACAAGAGTTGGAGAGTAAGTATGAAGGTTTTAGGTGTTGATACAACAAGAAAAGCAGCAAAGGTATTTGTTGTAGATACTAAAGAGCAAGAGAATAGTGTATACCTTGATATGTCTGAGAATATTAAGCACAGCGAGGGATTATTTTTGTATATTGAGAAGATTATGTCTGAGTGTAGGCTAGAAATGGCTGACTTAGATGCTTTTGCCTGTGTAGTAGGTCCTGGTTCTTTTACTGGTATAAGAGTTGGTATGAGTACAATCAAAGGCTTCAATAAAGTTGCTAAGAAGTCAGTGTTATCAATGAATATGTTTGAAGTTGTTAAAGATTATATTAAAAATGGTATTATTCTTCTTAATAGTACCAATACTAGTTGTTATTATGCTAAGATTGAGAAGAAAGAGATTGTAGACACTGGTGTAGTTGATAAGTCTGCTATAGGTGAACTTGCTGATGGCAAAGATGTTTATGTTTTATCTGATGAACAAAATGTAATAAGTGAAGCATATAACAATATTAAGGTTATAACTAATATCAATGAACTGTATGCTAAATGTATTTTAGAAAAAATGGATACTATGCAATATGGTGAATTTGTCCCATATTACTTGCAATTATCACAAGCTGAGAGGAATTTGAAAAATGACTAAAAGTGAGTATAGAATAATTGATAGTAGCATTGAAGATGTAGATATTATTTATAACTTAGATGCTGAATATGAATTTGATAGATATTCAAAAGATTTGATTCTAGAAAGTTTGAATAATTCAGCTTATATTAATCTTATTGCATATAGAGATGATGAGGCTGTAGGATACATATCTGCAAACTCTGTTGTTGATGAGGGTGATGTTGTAAAGATAGTTGTTGCTAAACAATATCGTCAACTTGGTATTGGTAGCGCTCTTGTTATGGATATATTATCTAGATTAAAAACAAAGGGTGTGGAAACTGTTTTTTTAGAGGTTAGAAAGACAAATATTCCTGCTAAGAAATTGTATGAGAAAACCGGATTTGTAAAGATTAGCGAAAGACAAAAATATTATAGTGATGGTGAAGATGCTGATATTTATAGGTTAAGTTTTGTATGATAAATTTGCATTATGAATTTAATAATATTGGTTCGAATTCTGTAGTTGTGTTTCTGCACGGTTGGGGTCTAAATGGTAACTCATTTGACCAAATAATAAGTAGACTAAAAAATAGTTCTTATGTAAAAATAGATTTCTATGGATTTGGACAATCTGATGAACCCAAAGAATATTTTGATGCGTATGAATATGCGTATCAAATTTTTTTATTGCTTAAAAAATTGGAGATTGAAGAAGTTGTTTTGGTTGGTCATTCTTTTGGTGGGCGAATAGCTATTTTGTTAAGTAGTGTGTTCCAAATACAAGTGAAAAATTTAGTGTTAACTTCTAGTGCAGGGGTTAATAAATTTAATATAAAAATTTGGATTAAAATTAGATGGTATAAGATATTAAAATTATTAAATAAATTCAAAATTATATCAGATAAAAAAATTAATAATTGTGGAAGTGTGGATTATAAAAATGCTAGTATTGTAATGCGAAAAATTTTGATTAAAGTTGTTAAACAAGATTTGAAATATTTATTGAAAAATATATTATCAAATACCTTGTTGGTGTGGGATAAAAAAGATAAAGATACGCCGTATTATATATGTAAAACTTTAAGAAGTTACATTAAAGATACAAGTGTAATTCTTTATAAAACCGGTGGGCATTTTGCTGCATTTTATAATGTTAATAAGTTTTCTTTAGAATTGAATAAAATTATAGTTAATGACTGAAAGTATTAAATAATTGACACAAATATATAATAAAATGACATAAACATATATAAATATAATCAAAGGTGTATTTGTGGAAGTTGTTAATTATGTATATTTAGCTCTTGTGTATTGTTGCATTTTGTTCTCAACTCAATATGTATTTATGTCTGTATTACAGTTTAATGGATATTATTATAGTAGGTTTATTCGTGCGAGAGTTGATAGTTTCAAAAGCAATATTTTAGTGTATGTATTGTTTGTTGTTTTGTATGTTTTAGGCGTTGTATTTTATTGGTATTTTAGTGTGTTTTTTATAGTGCTATATATGTTGCTATTGGGTGTGTTTTTTCTTATATTCTATGTGCGTCAATTTGTTATTTGCGAACTGGTGTTTACTAATAGAATTATAAGATTTTGTGCAGTGGTATTTGCTCTTGATATTTTGTATGTTATATTATTGTTTTGGTCTTTATCAATAGTTATTTTGAGCCTTCTAATTCCTTTAATTATTTTAGCCTCTTTTATTATTTTTAGTTTAGTTTATTTGTTATTTGTTCCAATTGAAAAGTCTATTGGAAAACGATATATTGCTAAGGCAAAACGAATTCTTGATACAAGTAAAAATCTTATTAAGATTGGTGTTACTGGAAGTTATGGAAAGACAAGTGTTAAAGAAATTTTAAGCGCAATTTTAAAAGAAAACTTTAATGTAATTGCTACTCCAAAAAGTTATAATACTCCTTATGGAATAACTAAAACTATCAATGAAAAATTAACTAATTCGACTGAAGTTTTTATCTGTGAAATGGGTGCTAAAAGAAAAGGTGAAATATTAGAACTATGTAATATGGTTAATTGTGATATGGGTATTATAACTTCAGTAGGTCATCAACATACTGATATTTTTGGTAGTATCGAAAATGTTTATTTAACCAAAAAAGAGTTGGCAGATTTCTTAAGAAATAAAATTTGTGTTTTTAATCTTATGAATGACTTTACTCGAAAAATGTATTTTAATTATGTTGGTAAGGGTATTGGTTGTTTTATAGTTAGTAAAAGAGTTGCTGAAAATGTTGTTAAGGTAGTTAAAAAAAAGTTAAAGAATTTCGTTATAAAGAGTTCTGTGGGGTTAATGGTTTTATATTCTTTACCTCATAAAAACAACTATTATGCAAAGATTAATAAAATGACTGAATTTGGAAGTGATTTTGATATTTATTATAATTATCAAAAGTTAGGAACTATTACAACTTTATTATTGGGTCGACATAATATAATCAATGTTTTACTGGCTGTTGCTATGGCTATTGATTTGAAAGTGCCTTTTAGTAAAGTACAAAAGGCGTTAATTACTTTAAGGTCTATTTCGGCAAGGCTCGAAAAGTTTGTTACGAAAAAAGGTGCAGTTGTTATAAACAACGGTTACAATTCAAATATTAATTCTGCGAGAAGTAGTCTTGGTGTATTGAATTTATTTGAAAAAAGAACAAAAGTTGTGATAACGCCTGGGTTAATAGAAACAAGTGATGATTTTACATACAATAGATTATTTGGTGAGATGATTAGTAGAGTTGCAGATGAGGTAATTGTTGTAAAACAAAAGAATAAAAACGCAATTTTGTCTGGTCTTAGCAAGTCTTGTTTTGATATGAGTAAGGTTTATTTTGTTGACTCGTTCTTAGATGCTAAAGGTGTTATTGATATGGCTGGGGAAGATTATGTTTTTCTTATTGAAAATGATTTGCCAAATTATTATAAATAGGGGTATTTATGAGAGTAGCTGTGATTTTTGGTGGTGAAAGTTGTGAACACGATATTTCTATAATTACCGGAGTTCAATTAATAAGTAATATGAATAATTATTTATATGAGGTTGTTCCGATTTATATTAATAAATATGGAGAGTGGCTTACTGGTGATGGTCTAAAAGATATAGATAATTATCCTAATAACTTAGGTAAGTTGATGAAGTGTTCTCTAAAGCCTAATAATAGTGCTTTGTATATTCAATCATCTTGTGGGCGATTAAAAAAATATAAAGATATTGATGTTGTTGTATTGTGTTTGCATGGATTGAGAGCAGAAGATGGTATGGTTGCGGGGGTTGTGGAATGTAGCAAAATTCCTTATACTTCTTCATCTTTGTGTGCTAGTTCTGTTTGTATGGATAAAGTTGTTTTTAAGTTTTTTGCAAAGGGGTTGGGGGTTAATGTCGTTGATGGTTATGAAATAACTGAAAATGATTTTTATTATAATAAGTCATTGATAGATTATGTTATTGAAAAACTTGGTTATCCTATGATTGTAAAGCCTAGTAGGCAGGGTAGTTCTATTGGAATAAGTGTATGTGAAAGTTATGATGAATTGATAAGTTCTCTAAATTTAGCCTTTAATTATGATAAAAGTGTTCTTGTGGAAAAGTTTATTGAGGTAAAAAAAGAAGTTAATATTGCTATGTTTGATAATAAAGGTGAGTATGTTATGTCTAATACTGAAGAGCCTTTGACTTCTGATAAGTTTCTTAATTTTGATAATAAATATAGACAAAATTCTGGTGGTTTTGAAACGATTAAAAGAATTGTTCCTGCAGGAATAAGTGATAACCAACACAACAAAATTATTGAAACAGCTACAAGTGTTTATAAAAATTTAAAAATGTTTGGTGTTGTTAGGTTTGATTTTTTGATTGGTGAAGATGATGCTGTGTATCTTAATGAGGTGAATACTATTCCTGGTTCTATGGCTAACTATCTGTTTGATAAACAAAAGTACTCGTATCCTAAGTTAATAGAATTATGGATAAGTAATGCTGTGTTTAGAAAGAACAAAGAGAGTGAGGTGTTGTCTACACTTGATACTAATGTGTTAAATAATGGTTTTGATGGGTTTAAAAAATAAATATAAATAAATGTGTATAAATATACAAATTACTGTTATACATATAAAATATAATATTCCAATAAATAAAACACATACATTTTGTTACTATTGTATGTGTTTTTTGTTATGTGTTTAGTTTTTTCTATTGAATTGTTTTGTTTATTAATTCTATAATTTTCCCATTACCACAAGAGTTTTTGTAGTTTTGCATAGTTGCTATTATTTGAGATTTGTTTTTAAGTAAGTGTGTTATTTCTTTGTTTAAATTGGTTATATTTAAGTCATCTTGATAAATTATCTTGGCTAATTTGTTTTCTTCAAAATATTTTGCATTGTCTACCTGGTCTCCTCTACTATGTTTTGATTTTGGTAAAGGTATTAGGAGCATTGGTTTGTTGATGGTTAGTAATTCAAAAATTGTATTGCTTCCTGCCCTTGATATTACTATATCTGCACAGGCAAAGTAGTTTTCTATATCGTTGGCAAATTCTATTTGGT
>JAZLDP010000106.1:0-2350 GCA_045614835.1 Clostridia bacterium
ATTGTTCAAGCTGTTGGCAAAGCAGACAGTCCTAAGAAGATATATACTATAGTTATAGATAGTGGGCACGGAGGAAGAGACAAAGGTTGTTCTGGTAAAAACGGTTCGGTAGAGAGTGATATTAATTTGGAGATATCAAGGACGCTAAAAGAGTATTTGGAAACTCTAGGAATTAATGTTGTAATGACACGCTTTGATGGTAATGGCTTGTATGAGGCTAACGCAGATAATTATAAGCAGTCTGATATGGAAAAGAGAATAGAGATTATTAATAAGGCGAATCCAGATATGGTTATTTCTATTCATCAGAATTCATATAATGATAATAGTCAAAAGGGCTCACAAGTTTTTTATCAAGAAGAAGATTTGGTTTCGTTTGAATTTGCCAAAGCTGTTCAGTCGCAATTGATTGCACAACTTCCAAATGCTAGACAAGAGGCAAATGATGGAGACTATTATATTCTCAAAGAATGCGGACTTCCTAGTATTTTAGTGGAGTGTGGTTATCTAACAAACGCAGAAGAAGAGGCTCTACTTATGACGGAGGAATATAGGTCAAAAGTGGCATATGCAATTATGTGTGGTGTTGTGAAATACTTTGACCTTTGTGGTAATGATTAACAAAGAAAACACTTGAAATTTATCAAGTGTTTTTATTTGTTTTTGATTTGTGGTTTTGTGAGTAATTGTTATTATGAATAACTTTATTTGACAAAATATATAATGTTTATGACAGTAAGTGTTATTTTAGTTTTGTTTAAATAATTGTTTCAAAAGTTCTTTGTCTTCGTTAGACACACGATAACTATCTCGACATTTACTAATTGTTTTGTTGATGGTAAAGGTGTTTAGGTTATGTGTCTTTAAGAATTGAAGTGTGGCTTCTCTGCACTTAATGAAACATTCACATAGTAGCCAAGCATTAGCCATATTAACATAATATTCGGTTTCGTTAAATAGTGAATTTGAATATTCAAAAATCATACCAATATCTTTCTCGTTAATGAAGTTAAAAAGTATAATTAGAGCAACCCTTCTTCTAAAAGGTAAAGGGGATAATATGTATTCGTTAACTAGGTTAAGGTAATCGTTCCTATTCTCTTTGGTAATATTGAATTTTAATTGGTCGCAATTAGACCAGTTGTCTATTCTTTCGCTATACAAGTCAAGATAGTGTTTTTGCAACTGGAAGTCTTTTATTTTACATATTAAGTTGCCCATAATTGTAATGGCAGGGAAATTATCATATATTTGCAAGTCGAGAAAAGACACAAAATTACCTTTGACTATCTCTTTTGAAATGCTTTTTATATTATGTGTTAAAATTCCTAGACACTCATATTTAGTGTTTATTATACCTTGTTCCCATTTGCATTTTTCGGGTGTTCTTTTAAAAGTGGCTAAGTGGGATAGAAAAGGTTCTATATCTTTTGATAGCCAAAGTTCTTTAATTAAGTCCATATAATATTCCTTGTTTTTTTTGTAGTGTAACACAAGTTGTCAAGATTTCGAATTGATTTTATGCTTATATTTAAAGTTGTTGTTTTGTGAGAAAATTTTAAATGTTGTGGTGGTTTTAAAAAATTATGAGAACTAAAAAGTTGTAGACAAATAAATAGAACTTTGTTACACTATATAAGTAATTTATATTAACTATAGTTATCTGTTTTGTTTGAAAGAACTATAGAATAAGAAAGAAAGGAACTTTTGTAGAGTATGTTTGAACTAGGTTCATTTGATGAAACCACTGCAAAAAATTTAAATCCTCAAGTACTTGCTTTTGTTGGTGATGGGGTTTATTCTTTGTATATTAGGCACAAGATGGTTTGTAGTCAGGACACTAAAGGTAAGGACTTGCATAATCAAGTAACTAATTATGTCAAAGCAAGTGGTCAGAGTAATTTCATAAACAAACTATTGCCGTTGTTTACAGAAACTGAAATGTCTGTTTTCAAAAGAGCGAGAAATCATAAGACTTTGTCATCTGCTAAAAATGCTAGTATTGTAGACTATAGGAGAGCGACTGGGTTTGAGGCTGTAATTGGATATCTATATCTAATCGGTAATATGGCTAGACTTAATGAAATATTAAATTTGAGTATTGGAGAGAAAGATGAAAATTAAAGGAAGAAATGCTGTTAGAGAGGCACTTAGGTCTCAAGCCAATATCCTTAAGATAATGGCTAGTAGTTCTCAAGATAGAGTTTTGCAAGATATCTTAGGACTTGCTAGAAGCAAGGGTGTTAAGGTTCAGATTGTAGATAATAGAGCTTTGGACAAAGAGTGTGATAATCACCAAGGTATTGTGGCTATTACTTCTGACTTTGAATATTCAACAGTAGAAGATATA
>JAZLDP010000107.1:0-3822 GCA_045614835.1 Clostridia bacterium
GATAAAGATACTGGTAAGCAAGTATTAAAGGTATATCCTTACCTAGTTGATGCAACAGGAGCGATTGCTACTGATGGTGAAGGTAATAAAGTTCGTTCTATATACCCAAGTATCCTTGATGAAACTATCAAAGATGAAGAAATATATCTTGATTGCATTACTCTTATGGCTAAGAGTGAGGCTTTAGATACACCAGAATTTATCGATATTGAGGTTGTTGCCACTGCTGGAGATGCAGTTCTTCAAATGAATGCTCAAATGAGTGAGGACTTAATTGACATCAATAGAGATAAGAATGATGAATATAATGTTGTTCTTGTAGACCCAGACTTCAAGGGTGGTGTGGTATCTGCAGGAGAAATGTCTTATTATACTGAGAGAGATTTGGTTTTCTATGTTGAGAACTTGCTTTCTGAGAGTGGAGACCAATTAAAAGAGTATTATGTTGTTGCTAATAATGTATCTGCTAACGAAGAGGAAGCTGTTGATATATCTATGATTGGCGACCATAACCAATTCAAAGTTCACGCTTTGTCTGAGGGCAAATATACACATACATTTACAGTTAAACACTCTAAATATCCAGGTTTATTTGATAAAGATGTTGTTGTTAACTTCAAAGTAATCAAAATGCCATTTAACATTGATGTTAATGGATTTGATTTGGAGATAGGTAGCAGTACAACTATTCTAACATCTGTGTATAATGTGTACCCAAGAGGTTCTTATGGTACTAAGTTCAAAGTTAATACTCTAAGTGATTTCGAGTATTTCGTATATTTAGAGTCTGAAGACCCTAATTACAAACCAATGCTAGACAATCTTGTTATTAGAAGAGATGGTGATGGTGAAACTGCAGTATTTGCTGCTATGACTGGTGGTGAAGGTGGTATGTCTTCTCTAGGCTCAACTGTTGAAGGCTTGAATTATACCAAATTCAAGAGTTCATCAACTTTCTTCCTATCACATAACTTTGAAGAATTACCAACAGAGTACTTGGTTGTCTATATCGGAATATCTTTTGCTGTTTCAGATAGCAGTTATGATGAGACTGTTGCAAGTAACTTCTTAGATTTAACTCTTATCTATCCAATCCTTCTTAATATTGAGAATGGTATTGACAAAATTAATTTAACTCAAGAAAGTTATAAAGTTAACTTGTCTAACAATGATTTAGAGTATCAAGAAGATGAAGATGGCTACATTGTTAATCACGATACTGGTATTAAACTTTGGGATTTACCAGCAGGTAAAACTTATGAGAATAGTATCAAAAGCATTACTTATGATGAGGATTTGATTAAAGTTTATTCTATTTATGATGAAGTAACACAAATCACAAGTCTATACATTAAGTATGTTAAAGGTGCTCAAGTAGGAGAAACCGAACTTGTAATAGAGACTCTAAACCAACTTGTTAAAAAGGTTAAAGTTAATACATATGTTCCAACAATCTATCAATACAATGGTAGTCTAGAGGGAACAACAGCTAAGATGCCTTTATCTATCAGTGTTGACAAAGATAGTTCTGCATTCTTGTATTATATGTCAGGTGCATCTGAAGCTAATGCTACTCAAAAATGGGAACTATATGTAGGCGAAGAATCTCTTTCTGGTTATTATTATGATAGTGTTAAACGACTATTTATGATAACCAATGCTACTCAAAATTTAAGATTCTATGATTATCAAGTTAAGTCAGTTAATGGTAACCAAGTTATTACTCCAATTGATATCACAGATAAAGTAGAGGTAACATTTAGTTATCCAAACTATGTAAAATATGCTGATGGTGTATTAACTACTAATAGTTTAATCACTTATAATATCGAAGCTCCAATCGTTATGAATATTTCTTATACTGCTGGTTATGAGTATTATAACGAAGAGGGTAGATTAGTATACGGAATGTATACAATGCTTCATACAATTGATTTGTTTATTTATGACCAATTGCAAGGTGTAGAAGTATTAACAGCTAAGTCTGTTGATTTGTATGTAGAAGATTCTCTTGGATATTATGACAAAGACCTAGCTTTACATACTATCGTATCAACTTATATTCCTAATGAGATTAAATTAGGTGCTGCTTGGAACGAGTCTCCAGTATTTATGAATTTGAATCTTGAACCAGTTACACTTTGGTATGATTATCAAGATTTGTTAGATTCTAGTATTATTGGTGATGATGGACAAGAAATTAGAATTAAATCTCTTACATCTGGTGAATATAGAACTGTTAGATATAGAGATTTATTCACAGATATTAGTGAAGAGAATTATGAGTTAACAGTTAAGAGTGTTATTAGTCGCATCCAAGAAAGTGGTGAAGAGACTGAAGAACAAATAAAAGAAATTTCAGAACAATACCTATATAACTGGTTTATGCATAACGGTTATGGTAATGCTGATGCAATCGAAACTATTTTGAGAGACCATATTTTCTCAAATAATATTCAATTTATGGTTAATGTTTATATTACACAATTCGAAAGATTGCAAAATGTTAACCAAATTAAATTTACATCTCGTTACGCTGCTAAGACTAGTGGTTTGAAACTTGATGTGCAAGATGATGGTGTTTACTTCGAGGTTAGAAAGAATAGTGAAGGAGCGTGGGAGTTAAGCCAAGACAAGATTGTTGTAGAATATACAATTAATACTCCAGGCTCAATTGGTAGCGACCTAATACTTTCTAATGAGGAAACCTTATTCTATTCTGCTGAAGTTGTTGCTGATTCTACTGGTACAAGCGGAAGAGTTATTATTACTCCAAAGCTTAATAAGGGTATTGGTTATCTTGTAGTTACTCCAAAGGATAATATTATTGGTATTGATGCAGGAACAAGACAACCAATTTACTACAATAATAACGCTGTTCTATCATTTAGAATTAAAGTTGCTGATGGTAGCAAGGGTTATGAATTCGAAATTGCAACTGCTGATGACTATCAAAGATTATATGATACAACCAAATCAGGTCATTATTACCATTACATTATTTCAAGAGATATCAACTTGAAAGGTTACAATGTATTTGGCTTAGATATTCCACATAATGGTAAACAAGAATTTTCATTATCTGGTAAACATACTTATTTCAAAAATGATAATGAAATCGTTAAATATAATTCAATCTACAATGTAGAAATTGAAGCAACAGTTAAGTATGTTATAGATAATTTTGAAGAAAGTGTTCCGCCAATTAATTATGGTCTATTTGGCGAGATTTCTCCAAGTGCAAGTCTTGATAATATATTTATTAAGAACTCTAGAATTGTTATTACAGAACACGCAGATAATGATAGAGATATTAATATTGGTATCTTGGTTGCCTATGCTAATGGTGCAACAATCAATTCTTGTAGTGTAATTGGTAGTATCAAGGTTGTTAGAAATGCTTATGATGCTACTATCTATGTTGGTGGTGTTGTAGGTAAGGCTGGTGTAAGTACTGATATTTCAAACTTGCCTGGTAATTATGAAACAGGTGTTGTATCAACTGGTAACAACGCTTATGTTGATGTTGAGTTAACAGGTGCGGAAACTGTTGTGGATTCATTGGTTGCTGAGAAGACTATTGTCGGTGGACTTGTCGGTGTAGCTACTAGTACAGATATTGAAAAACAACAAGTTATTTCAAATATCACAACTACAATTAGAGCTTCAATTGGTGGTGTGATTGGTGGGGTTGTTGGTTCAAATGTAACCAATATAACTTCTGTTGATGTTAGTCCAAAAATTGTTGTTAATCTTACTTCTAATGCTAAAGAGGGACAAATTGGTTTGTATGCTGGTAGTATTGCAGGTTTAACTATTGAG
>JAZLDP010000108.1:0-15690 GCA_045614835.1 Clostridia bacterium
AACATCAAAGAAAGCACGATTAACACAATTAGTAAATTTTCTATTATAAGAGGTTGATGTATCTCCTGGTTTGTCAGGACTATAACCAAACCAACCACCATTAACTACCGACATTGGCAATTCTTTCTTTTCTGCAAACTGCGGATGCATCTCTGCAATAGTTTGAAGAACTCTAGCTGTCTCATCTAATTTATCCTGTTCTACATAGACAACAACACTATCCTTTCTAGCAACCATTTTATCATACTTTACACAAAACGGAATTCCTGCTAATTGACAACCATTCATATATAAAGTTAAGAAGTCCACCTTGTCATCAACATAGTTAAAATACAGTCTATGACCAATATTGTCAACATCAAAGTCCTTACTAATAGCTCTACAAAAACTATCCTTCGAACTATAAGTCTCATAAGGAGAATAACCAGGTTTAAAAATATTACCCTCAAGTCTAGAAGTCCAATCTGCTAAATTCATTTGTTTAGTGGCATCTTCTGTAGACTGCTTAGCATTATGGTCAATACCAACAATTGTTGGATACAAATCTTCACCTTTGAAATATTTTTGCAATAATAGTTGTACATTATTAAGACCAAGAGCATCTATCATAATCACTTACTCACTTATATAATTTTTATTACTTTTTCTCTTTCATTATATCACAATTAATTCAAATGTATATCTTTTAACACTAATAATTATAGAAAAAAGTAGGAATTACCCTACTTTTTAGATTAAAAATCTCGTTCCATTCCACCAGGAATATAACCACCAAACATAGATGCTCTACGCATATGTCTTTCCATATTCATCATATCTCTTTTGGCCTGTTCTTCAACAGCATCATATTGGTCTTGCTCAAGCAAGTTTCGTTGTTGAGGTCTTTTGTCAGCTTCTTTTTGATTATCTTTCTTATGTCTTTCACTCGCAACATCTTCATCTAAAGTATAATCAGCATAAGCCTCATAGCGTCTATGAAAATACGCTTCTACCCCTACAAAACTCTCAATGTCCAAACACTCATCATAATCCCAAAATCTTCCCATAACATTCAATCCCCCTTTAAATATTATGATAGTTTATCAAAAATTTTCAATTTGTCAATACCTAAAACAAAAAAAATTTATAAAATAAAAAGATTTTTTCATAATTACTTTCTCAATTCCAAAACACATCTATTTTTACGATTAAAACTAAAAAATTTGGGCAATCTTTAACTATAAACAAAATTACAAAAAGGAGAACTTATGAACCCATTAGAAACACCTAGTAGACCACTAGAAGAATACTTTATGAACTGGAAGCAAATGTATCCAAAGCCTTATAATAAGAAAACAACCTCGCCTTTCACAAAAACTAGAATAATACTTATGAACGGCACCGAGTTTGAGAGCAATTGGTTCTTGCATCAGTTCGCTAGAAATTGTAACGACAATGATTTGAGAAGAGAAATTGCAATTGTTAGAAATCAAGAACAACAACAGCAAAAAAGAATTAGTTGTTTAAAACCGCTGAACGAAAACATCTTAGAAGAAACTATTGCCTACGAACAACTAGCAATCGAACTAACTGCGATTCTTGCACAAAACGAAACTTGTCCTGTATCAAAAGCAGCACTTGACTTTGCGCTACTTGAAGACTTCGACCACTTATACCGCTTTGCCAATCTACTAAAAATGGATTATGGTATTGAAGCCGAAACCCTAGTTGGAAACCTAACAGAAATCACTCCTGGACGCCCAACAATCAATGAACATAGACACCCTATGGATAATGTGAGAACACCAATGAACTCCAAAACCGCTATGCCTTATACCAAACTAGTAGCCGGTATTATTACTGCTGCAGAACAACAAACAATGAACTTCTATATGAATATGGCTCAAACCTACAAAAACCATCTTGGTAGAAGATTATTTAGCGAGATTGCTATGGTAGAAGAAGAACATGTAACACAATACGAAAGTTTGAAAGACCCAAATTGCACTTGGCTAGAACAATGGGTAATGCACGAGTATACCGAATGTTATCTATATTATTCTTGTATGGTAGATGAAACTGATGATTATATTAGAGATATCTGGCAAGAGCATTTTGAAATGGAGGTTGCTCACTTAAAACACGCAATCGCCCTTCTTGAAAAATATGAAAAAACAAAGGTATCCAAAGTAATCCCCGAACCAGAATTCCCAGAACTTCTACGCTTTGGCGAAAATGTTGAATATATTAGAGAGGTACTCAAAACAGTAGGACTTACTTCTATCGAAGAAGAATATGTTCCAGTTAAAGACCTACCAAAAGACTTTAGGTTCTTCACCCACTTAAAAACAACAAATGGTGAGCCAGAAGATGTTGCTAGTCACCAAGTAATCGAAGAACATATCGCACAGTTTGGACAAGATTACCGCTTTGAGAAAAAAGCGCACCCTATCAAATCACTACAAAACAGAACCTGCGATAATATTACCGTAGGCTTAAAATAAATTATAAAAAAAACTAGCAAATACACCTGCTAGTTTTTATTATTTTTACTTTCGACATAATCTTACAAAAAAATATTTATTACACATAAAGAAGTCAAAAAAACACGAAAATAGATGACATAAAAGCCACACGATAATCAATTTTGTATGTTACTATAAAAATGAGAAAATAATTCCACATAGGAGGAAATTAATGTTTAATAACACACTAACCAACCTAGAGAAGAAAGCCCTGCTAATAACACTAGCACATCTTAGTTCCAACTACACTATCAACACCTACTCTATAGTTCACAATAAAAAAACACACAAACGAGTATCACTAGAAAATACAAAAATCAACTTTCATTGTGATTTCAATGTAAACAATTATTTCAAATGCGACAATCTTCTTATAACAATGTTAAAAGATGTTTTCAATGAACACAACTTTGTTTGTAACCCAATAACTAACGATATTGATATTTTAAACAACTTCGCTCTTTTGACAAATGGTATCGTTCAAAAAATCAAAGAAGATTTCAATTCTATCATATCATTTGGCAACTGCAACAACCCACTACCTAAACTTAAAAAAGTAAGCGACTATTGCACCTTAATTATCCATACAGACAAAAAGATTACTAAGAACGAAAAAACCTGTCTAGTGCTAATCAGACACATACTCGACAACATAATATCTGGTTTTTTGTTCAACGATGGTATAGAACTATTAGACTTCATTAATGGCACAAGAATTATTTCCGACCTACTCTGCCTAAACGCAAGTCTATATGATGAGAACACCTACTATCACTTCTATAGACAATACAATTAACAACTAGCAATCTCAACTTAAAATTACATACTTTTACATATTAATACAAATTAACATAAAGGTACTTTTGTGCCTTTATTTTTATTGACACTATAGAATTTATTTACTAAACTATTCTAATAAATAATAGGTAGAGGTTATATGGCATCATTAATTTTACACGAAATAATTGGCGAACTTTATTGCGAAAAAAACGGTATTTCAGATAGAGAAAATTTCCTATCTGGCAATATCGCACCAGATATACTTCCAACAGACAAGAATGCCAACCATTACACTTCCGACCATAATTACTCTATCTATCTAGATGCAATCAAAGGCAGAGTAAACCTAACTCGTTTTTGTAAAGAAGATAATATAGACACAATTTATCGAAAAGGATATTTTCTTCACTTAGTAACAGACTATATTTTCTACGAAAGACTAATTATTAGTAATATCAGATTTGCCGACTTTATTGTTTCTCCCTACTTTCCGTCTGCACAAAAAATGTACAAAGACTACGAAAGAGTTGCATACTATGTTTGTAGCAATTATCCAAATATTGATATTAGCAAGTTACCATCGTTTGCAACACCAATACTAGAAGAACCAATGTTACTATTTACAAATGATGAAATATCAAAATTCATAGAAATCTGTTCAAGCATAAATATAGAAGAACTATTTAAACAGATAAGCGAAAACAATTATCAAACTTTAAACAAAATAGATTTTAATTAAAGGAGAGCTTTATGTCAAACAAACCAAAGAAAATCGGTGTATTCTTAGCAAGATTTCAACCAATACACAATGCACATTTGTATGTTATTGAAACCGCACTAAAAGAGTGCGACCATGTAGCAATTATGTTAGGCAGTAGCAACAAGAATAATATGCCTCGCAATCCCTTCGACTTCAACCTTAGATACAATCTTCTAATGGATAGCCTAAAGGACAACAAATACCTAGACAAAGTAACCATCTACGAACTTCCCGATTGGTCTCAAGAGGATACTACTGAAGATGATTTAATCTGGGGCAGATATCTATACTACAATATCGTTTCCCGTATAGGTCAAAAGAGTTTCACAATGTATTACAGTGATGAACCAGAATTAATCAAAGCTTGGTTTGATGATAATATTCAAAAAAATGTTAATTACAAGTTCCTAAAACGCAAAGATGTGTTTGATGGACTTTCTTCAACAAAAATTAGAGAAGCCCTTCTATCATTTACTGAAAAAGACCAAGAGTATTTAAAGAAACACTTGCCTCCTGCAGTACATAGAAGAGTTAATGAACTTAGGGGAATTTGTGTAGATGTATACAACAACCCACAAACAGACTTTACAATGAAATAACAAAAAAACCTTAGTACACAACTAAGGTTTTCTTTTTTTATTTATATTTTTTAGCCATCTCATCTACAATTTCTTTAATAGTCTTTCTGGTAGTTTCTGGAGAAATCAGTTCCACACTCTCACCATACTGCAAACACCAGTATATCAAAGATAACTCACTCACTCGCAGTTCGGCAAACATATTATTATCTTGAGAATATAGTCTAGCATTAGCACCAAACCAATCTTCAATAACATCTACCATTTTCTCATCTTCCACCTTTACAACCGCCCTAATCGGAGCATCTGAGAACATATAAATATGCTCATTAGTGTACTTGGATATATCTAGGCCATTTTCATAACCCTTTAAAGCAGTAACAGGCTTAATATCTCTATCCAATATTTCAATATTTTCTATTTTCTCAACCTTGTAGTTGGCAATATCTCCAAAGTATTCATAATTACAAACAAGATAATATTTACCTTGGCTATTAACTAGAAAATACGGATTAATAACATATTCTCTCTTTTTCTTGTTTTCATCTTGATTAAAGCCGTGTCTAGCATAATTAAACTTAATCTTCTTACCTTTCTCAATAGCCTCATTAATCACATCAATAGTATAGAATAATTGTTTGTTGCTAGTTCTATTAATTTCATCAGCCTTGTAGATATACTTATACTGCTTCTTCTGATAATTACTAAGTAGTCCAGAAAGTTTGGTTGCTAATTCTTTGGACTGTTTACTAGGAATACTCTTGCTAGAAAATACTGCATCTATAAGGAACTGAATTTCACTAGGCTCAAACTTCCTACTGCAAAGATAACAACCATTATTGCTCTTAACAATATCATAATCCATATCAATAAGAGCATCTATATTACTACTAATACTCTTTCTCTCACACTCCATACCATAATTGGTATATAGAAGTTTTGCAATATCCTTTTGAGTTAGTAGATGGTTCTCGTCACTATAGTCTTGCAAAATCTTTAAGATATATAAAATTGATAATTTTTTGTTATTAGGTGAAGCCATTGACAATCTCCTTTAATAGTATAATTCTAACAAATAATATCGGAATTATCAATTAATTAGATATTATATGGAACAATCTTGCAAGTAGCCTTAATCCTTTGAATATCCGGCAAAACAAGTGTTTTCTTTTCAACTAATTCAGCAGCTATTTTATCAAGAAACTCTCTATTATCAATCAGAATTTTCTTGGCAATTTGATAATATCTCTCAATTTCTGCAAATATAAAGTCTTCCCTACGAGAAAGTAGCCCATCTGAACTTCTTGTATGGAATTCAAACATATTGAATCCCCTTGTACAGAAATGGTCGGCTAGTCTTTCTACAATAGTAAATACTCTATGCATATCATTATTGCAACCAATATCCGACTCACCGAACTTAACTTCGGTAGCAGCCTTTCCTCCAAGCAAAGTTATGACTTTTTCTTCTCTTCTCTTTTTAAAAGTAAAATAGTCATCTTGCATTACAGTAGAAGCGACTCCCTCTATCTTGCCATCATATTTACAAACAGATACAAGTGTTACCGAATTATCATTAAGAATTTCATTAATGACTGCGTGTCCTGCCTCGTGATAAGCTGTTCTTTCAATAACACACAATTCATCTTGTTTAAGACTTTCTGGAGCTCTGAAAATAACCCTAAGTGCAGCTTTGACAAAGTCGTCCATTTCTATCATATCTCTACCATCATATCCGGCATAGAAACCTGCTTCATTAATAACACTTTCTAGTTGAGCACAAGAACGACCATCTAATATTCTTGCAATCAATTTATAGTCAACCTTAGACACAAAACTCTTCTTATCTAGATAATATTTAACAATATCTTCCGCTTCTTTACCTACAGGACAATCTATCTCAATAATTTTGTCAAATCTTCCCGCTCTTTTAAGTGATTCTGGTAATACACCATCTTCATTAGCAGTTGCAACTACGAAAACTTCACTTTCTTTGCAATCATCAATACAAGACTGAATTGTAACATACTCTTCAGCATTTGAATTCAAGCCTCTTTCGTTAGCAAACTTATCTACATCATCTAAGAAAACTATGCTTGGCTGATTGGCTTTAGCCTGTTCAAAAGTATCCTTGATAGCTTTCACAAACTCACCATTAGGCTTATCTTTTCTACACACAAAGCACTTTCTTTTTGATGCTTCAATAAGACAGTTAGCCATTAGAGTCTTGCCAACCCCCGGAGGCCCACTCAATAGCACACCTCTCGACATTTTGATACCAAACTTTTTGTACTTGTCTGGACTAAGCATATAATCACACAACCTCTCCAACTCAAGTTTGACACTATCGTAACCAATAATCTTTCCGAATTCTTTTACCATTTTGAAAATTTCTCCTTTGTTGAATTATACTTACTATAACACTGCTTGTGTACCAAAAAGCGTACATCATAAAATCATTTTCAAAAGTTTTAACCAGCACTAAACTATTAATCTTCTTTAAATTATTTTCATAATGTGGTTATATATGCTATAATTTAAAAAAACTATAGAAAGTATATTTTTCAAATAAATACATATACTTAGAAAATAAAAAGGAGAATACAATATGTTACTATATAGATTAATAATAATATTTGTGCTACTATTTAGTAACATTGGCACAACTCAAATGGATAATAATGTTTTAGCAATAATGTCAACCTCACAAGAAATAATCATATATCAAGATGGAACCGAAACCGAGATAAACTCCAACAACAAAGATTATACTCGCATCACAAGCGAACTACTTGCTCTAAGCAATTCTTGTAGAGAATGTCCCGCCTTTGGAGTAGCTCTTCATAACGAAACAGTTGAGGCTATGAAAGACGGACTTTGGATTGAATTTAAATTTGACAGAAATATCAGCCACAACGAAATGCCTTTTGAAGCACTTTTAATACAAGTGGTAGGCGAATATACAGGATTTAATATTATTAGAAAGTATGATGACAAGTACGAGGGTAGATGCTTCTATGTAGATTTACTTGATACTGACTTATCTTCACTAGAGAACCTTTTGGAAAGTATTATTTAACAATATAATAAATCAAAAAAAAAGAGCCAAACTATATTTTAAGTTCAGCTCTTTTTCTTTTGGTAACATTATTCAATATCCATTTTATAATAAGTCTTCAAATGAATTTTTAGCACATCTATTTGTCCTTGTAGATTTTTGCCATTATCTGTATCTTTAACCATCATTCTCTTTTTGTATAATTGAACCTCTCTTGTTTCAGACTTCAAGTCAAGTTTTCTTCTAATTGCTTCCCTAGTTCTACAGAAAGGTGAATGTGTTGTTAGATATAAACCGTGCGAGTTAGACATAAGAGTATATCCTGCAATACCTGTTCTTTTATGATATGCCTTCGCAAGACCACCATCAATAATAATATGTTTACCATTTCCATTAATAGGGCTTTCACCATCTTTTACTTTAACAGGCATATGACCATTGATAATATGAGCATATGGACCTACCGCACCGAATTCTTTTAAGACTTTATCACAGAACTCTTCACTTTTAACCAAATCATAATAAGGATTTTTATTCTCTTTCACCTTCTTATTAGTCATATAAGTTTCATAAGTTCTCATAACATCTCTTCCAAATAGCGGAGAGTTTTTTCCGCACCATAGATACCACAAGAAATCTATAGCATTTTTATCCCTATTGTTATATGCAGACAATACCAGTTCGTTACATTTATCATATAACGACTTGCCACTATAGTTCACACCTTCAATGTTCATTTCCAAGAAGTTACCTTTCTTATCGCAAGGCACACATCCGTGCATTAAAAGGTTGTTATTATAAACAAGATACATACTACCCTGTCTAACCAAAAAATTAATATGCTCTTTTAGTCTCTTGCTTTGAGTGAATTCTTGCTTTAGAATTGTAATAAGAGACAATTCTTCTTCTGATAATTCATCATCTTCTAGTAGAATTCTATCATCCATATTCCACTCTGGGTGACGCTGAATAATTTTGTTCTCAACTTTGAATTGAAGAATTGTTATTGCCTTTAACATTTTAGAAAGCAGTGGTTCATCATCAAATGGATTTGAAGAATTTTCAAAATCTTTAATGCCAAAATTTTTGCAATCATCATCTTTATAGTGTTTAATCGCAAAGGTTTCTAGAGGTCTTAAGTTAATTCCATAGGCACTCTCTAGAACACCTAAATTTTTATATCCACAATTAATTCTAATAACATTAGCAATACAAGACATATTACCAAGATACGCACCTATCCAAAGAATGTCGTGATTACCCCATTGAATATCAAGTGAGTGATAAGACGTAAGTTTATCCATAATGCTATCAGCACCCTTGCCTCTATCGAAGATATCACCAACAATATGCAGATGGTCAATAGCAAGTCTTTGAACAACTTGACATAGTGCAACAATGAATTTCTCACTCTCACCTAGTTCTATAATACTAGCAAGAATATTAGCATAATAACTTTCCTTGCTACTCTCATCAGACATATTGATAAGTTCGTCCATAATATAAGCATACTCTTGAGGCAGTGCCTTTCTAACCTTACTTCGTGTATACTTGCAAGAAATTTCTTTCAATACCTTTACTAATTGCAGTAAAGTTTTTTTATACCAAGACTTAATATCTTTTTCGCTTTTAGTAATTATTTTTAAACTCTCTTCTGGATAATAAATAAGAGTTAGCAAGTCTTGTATTTCTGCACTACTTAATTTGTTTTTAAATACAGCCTCAATCTTAAGTCTAATAACACCCGAAGCATTTTTTAAGATATGAATAAAGGTATCCGCCTCACCGTGCAAATCACTCAAAAAATGCTCTGTTCCCTTAGGCAAATTTAGTATTGCTTGGAGATTGATTATCTCACTAATAACAGCGTTCTGACTTTTCAATCTATTGCTAAGCAGACTATTACATTTATCAATATCTATTCCAATTATATTGTCCATATTTCTCCTAGTTTGTTAGTTGCAAAAATTATTTAAATATCTTTTGCAACTATGCATTTCTGTCATAAACCCCATACTTTACGACAAATTGGTAATATTATTAACCATTTCCTCTATGAATTAAATGTCTAATATCATATTTTCCATTAGCAACTTCTTTAATGATTTCTTTCAAATAGTTTGGGGTATAATTAACTTTATCAATATTAGCAATAGACTTCCATTCGAAGATGTCTTTGTTCTCAACACCAATAAATCTTCCCTCATTATTTTCAATACTTTTGTCTAGCAATTTCACAACATATAGATATTGCAATTCGTGGTAATTTTTATTATCAAACTCAAAGAAGTTTTCGGTAATTGCTTTTAGTCCGACAATCTCAATTTCAACACCTAATTCTTCGATAAACTCTCTTTTCAAAGACACTGGTGTTTCTTCTCCCATTTCTACTCTTCCGCCAGGCAATACACAGAAATCAATATGCTCTCTAGTATTGGTTAAAAACCTCTCTTTTTTCTCATCAAGTACAATTGCAGAAACCCTAAAATTAAATTTATCCTTACCTACTTCAAACGAAATCATCTCTATCCCCTTTTATCCTCTGAAATCTTTTAACTTACTAGTCCATAGACTACATCTTTCTTCATCAACACAAAGGTTGCCTCTACCAGTACCAATATCATCACCCGGCCTAACAGTCCCGTGATAATCACTACCGCCAGATACATATAAATTATTCCTATCACAAAAGTCTAGTAGAAAATCTGATTGTTCTTTTGTGAAGTTATAATAAAAACATTCAATTCCATCAAGATTATGCCTATCAACAATGCTCTGCAATCTCTCAACAACATTCTTCGAATACACAAATGGGTGAGCAAGGAATGCAAGTCCACCAGCATCGTGAACAATATCTATTGCATCTTGGAAAGATATATATAGACCACTCAAATCACAATAGAAAGGGCTCTTAGGATTATAAAACTCATTTCTTGAAAAGTTAGTCATATTCTCTGTAGAAGACTTGTAAAGAAGTCTTTCTATATTCTCAGGATAACTGAACACCTCTTTCATAAGTTTAGTTCTACAACTTTCGTATTCTGGTAAGAAATGAATATTACCAATATCCAATTTAATTCCTCTTTCATAATAAGAATTAACAGCTAACTTAAATTCCTCAACCTTATACTCTTTGAAAGTCTTGAATTTGCCTTTCATATTTTCTTTAAATTTCTCTAGGTCAAAACCAAAACCAAGTATTTCTACTAGTTCACCATCAATAGTAGTTGTCATCTCAACACCGGTAATTATCTTACCATCAAATCTATTTCTAATACTATCTATCTTTAATTGTTCATAGGCATCTATTACATCGTGGTCAGTAATAGAAAGAAGCGAAAGAGATTTTCTGTTCGCTTCTTCTAATATTTCACTTACTGTACTAGAACCATCCGAACAATTACTATGAATATGTAAATCTATCATTTCATTTGTCCTTTGTACAAGTTATATTAATTATAATGCTTCTCTATAAAGTCTAATAAAGTCTTCTCTGCTTACTTCTCTTGGATTACCTGGTTTACAAGGGTCTTCCATAGCCTTATCAGCAAGCATCTCAATATCTTCCTCTTTACAGCCAGTATCTCTAACTCTTTGAGTAACACCAACAGACTTAGAAAGCTCTTCAATCATCCAAACAAATGTATTGATAACATCTTGGTCATTTAGATGAGCAGCATCTGGTCTGCCAATATGACATAGAATTTCTCTAAATCTTTGTGCACAAACAACACCATTAAATCTCATAACTGTAGAAAGAAGTATTGCGTTAGCAACTCCGTGAGGGGTATCATATACAGCACCTAGTTGGTGAGCCATTGAGTGAACAATACCAAGACCAACATTTGAGAAACCCATACCTGCAATATATTGAGCAAGAGCCATATTTTCAATAGCCTCTGGGTCTTTGTCGTTAACTGCTTTAGTAAGATTAGCGAAAATAAGTTCAATAGCTCTCATATGGAACATATCAGCCATAGTGTTATGACCTTTTGTAATATATCCCTCAACTGCGTGTGTAAGAGCATCAAGACCAGTAGCCGCTGCAGTTCCTCTTGGAAGAGTTTCCATAAGTTCGCTATCTACAATAGCAAGTGCAGGAATGTCATGTGGGTCTACACATACCATTTTTACTTGTCTATCTTCATCAGTAATAACATAGTTAATTGTAACCTCAGCAGCAGTTCCGTGAGTAGTAGGAAGAGCAATAAGAGGCATACATTTATTAGCAGTATTAGAAAGTCCACTTAGAGATACAACATCTGCTCTATCTGGATTAGTCATAATAATTGCAATACCTTTAGCAGTATCAATTGCAGAACCGCCACCAACAGCAACGATTACATCTGCCTTACTAAGTTTGCAAGATTTAACTCCTGCTTGAACATTTTTAACAGTAGGGTTTGGTTTTACATCAGAGAAAACCTTATATTTAATTTTAGCATTATCAAGAACTTCAGTTACTTTAGCAACAACGCCACACTCAACAAGAGTAGCATCTGTTACAAGAAATACCTTTTGAAATCCTCTATTTTTAATCTCATTAGCAAGTTCTGCTCTAGAACCTCTGCCAAAATAAGAAGTTTCATTTAAAACAAATCTTTCAGCCATTTTTTATCTCCTATAATTTTCAGTTTAGGTTTGCTTTTCTTTTTACCTAGATAAATTATACCAACTTGCAGTATAAAAGTAAAACAATAACACCCTACACAAACTAATTATTCAAACATTTTAATATACTCATAATCAATATTATAAAATATAGAAACACTTTTATACCTTACAAAAGCACCTATCTGCTTGTATTTTTTAATAGTTATGCTATAATGTATTTAGATATTTTATTAAGCTTAGCAAAGTTTTTTGGATAGGAGAATATATGTCAAACAATCTTAAAATAGGAGACACTTTCTATAGAATATGGAAAGATGCAAAAAATGTATATGGTGAGATGTATACTATAACAAATATTCTAAACAACGGAACCATAGTAGCACAAGACCGCAAATGCAAATCACATTACATTTCTTCTAGAGATACAAACATAATTCTAGACAAAGAACAAGCAATTTCCAGATACAACACCTTAAAACTAATCGAAGCCAATATCGCCCAACCAAAACCAATAAAAACAACAAAAAATCAAATCTCAACCGACCCCAATCGCAACAAATTCAACACCCTACACAAAGGTCAAATTGTATATATTGTTACATATACCCAAACACAACCGATTACAACCCAGTACACCGTAGAAAAATTGTTATACGACAGTCTATCCGTAATGATTAGAGATAATAACGGAAAACAAAAAAAGATTTATCTAAATTCACTTAGCACACTTTTAACAAAAGCCGAAGCCGACAAAAAGATTAAGGATTTTAAGCCTATCACTATTGCAGACCAATCAACCAATATAGAAACCCGCTGTCACCATTGTGGCGAAACAATTGTTAGAAGCAAGTCAAATTACTGTCCTACCTGCAACGCCCACAAATGCTATTACTGTGGTAGTTGCTTGTGTAATTACGGCAATCATTAAAACATTGTCAACCAACTTAAATTGTAATATAATATAAAAAGGATTGTCTCAAACAATCCTTTTTTTGTAACCAATAGTACCCCTACACAAAATCCCTTTCAAGCATTTTTTTGAGTTCAATAAGTTCCTCTTTCCTAGTAGATGCCCCTGCAGTTATTCCAACTTTAAAGTTTGGTTTTATTTCAATGTTCTTTTCTTTTAGTGCCTCTTTATAAGTATGTATATCTTCTATAAAAATACTAGGACAAAAAGTACTCACATTGTTATATAATTCTAACGAATTACTAGAGTTAGCTCCTCCAACAACTATCATAACATCACAATCCAACGCAAGTTCTACCGAAGAGTTATTGATGGCCTGTTGTGCATTACATAGAGACTTATTAATAATAAGTTCACACCTATTGTCATTAGCAATCTCTTTAATTTTATTAATCAAAACATCTGCTTTAACCATATTAAAAGTTGTCTGACAAACCAGATAAAGTTTATCATTTTTATAATAATTTAGTTTCCCTAGTTCTGCTTTATCTTCTATTACAACAACCTCAGTACTAGCCCAACCAATTGTACCCAACACCTCAGGGTGCATCTTACCATTATGTTTGCCTAGTACAATTATTTTGTACCCCCTATCACTATATTGCTCTACCTTATTATGTATCTCAGTTACATTAGGACAAGTACAATCAATATATTTAATATTATTTTCTTTTAAGAACTCATAAGTCTTAGGAGGCTCTCCGTGAGCCCTAATAATAACAGTATTATTCTTAGGCAACTTATCTATATCTTCTTCACAAACAGCACCTATAGAAGCTAGATAACCATTAACATTCTTATTATGAACAATCTCTTTAAAGATTGTGACCTTTTCCCCCTTTTTTATCTCATCTTCTGTTGCCTTTATAGCCCTTATGCAACCAGCACATAGACCACAAACCTTAGCAATTTGTACATTTACCATAAAACAACTCCTAGCCCATAGTTTTTATTTTTCATAATATTATACCATATTTTTTTCTTATTGCCTTATAATCCACCACACTTATTCAATATTTGCAATTTAAAACAAAGGGAATTACACAAATTAAACACCACTAAAAACTCCCACTTAATTATCAATTAAACCACCAAAAAAATTCCAAATGCTAATTGATTTCTTAAATACAATATGTTAAAATATACTTACAAAAACTTTACACAACACTATTCTATTTCGTATACTCAACTCAATATTTTGATAGGTTTATCAATAGTCGTACTACTTTATAATAAAATTTATCAATACGAGAAATTTTAACTATATACTTAAACTAACACCTTTATTGAACGCTTAACCATATCGACTTACATAAACCCCACAGACAAAAAATAATCACTAAGACAAAAGGATAAAATATGAAAAATTTCAAAAAACTTTTACTATCAATAATGTTATGTCTATGTTTCTTCTTAGGCGCTTGTGGAAAAACACCTCCTCCAACAAACCCTTCTCCAGACACACAACAAGGTAGCGGCAACCAACAAAATGGCGGAAGCCAAAACAACGGAGGAAGTCAAAACGAAAACTCTCAAGGTGGTAACAGTTCAGAAGGCACAAACTCAGGAGAAAACCAAGGCAACGAAAACTCAGGTGAAGACCAAGGCAACCAAGGCAACGAAAACTCAGGTGAAGACCAAGGCAACCAAGGTAGCGAAAACTCAGGTGAAGACCAAGGCAACCAAGGTAGCGAAAACGAGGGCGGCGAGAACAACAACGAACCAACAACACCTCCAGCACCAGAAGAACCCGGTCTAACTGAAACAGAAAAAATCTCCGCATTTGCATCACTAAACAATTTGTCTAGCAACCAAATATATAATACTTCTGTTAGTAACCAAACAACAACCACTGTTTCACAATATTATGGAACAATCACAGATTTATCAAATTCAGGAATGACTCAAGAACAATGGGAAACCTATGTCCCACAGACCGGCTATTTAACACTAAATCCCGTTACAAAAACCGTTGAAAACACAACCGTTGCAGGAAGAAACACACAAAATGAAGGTTACAAAACTTATACAAGCTATGATTATAGATATAACGCATACGCCGAAAAATCTTCCGAAATAGTTAAGTTCAATTCAGATGCAAACACATATAACAAATATTTGCTAGAAAGCAGATATGGAGCTTGGATGTATATTGTTGATGAAGATTATGCAATCAATTCATTTGCATATGACTGGCACAATGAAAACTATGAGATAACCGAATTAATCAAAGCAATCGCCAATACTGAAGATTATACAAATCTAAACAATGCAGTTATCAAATCAATAACCGATGCAATGCTTGATGGCAAAATGGATGTTGACATTGAATATATAAACCCTTCAGTTCAAATAGATATTATTGAAGAAAACGACCATTATGCTTTAACTATCAACCTAGAATACAACGAAACAACAACAGGAAC
>JAZLDP010000109.1:0-13680 GCA_045614835.1 Clostridia bacterium
ATACAAAGTAGAGAATATCAAAAGAAGTTGGATGACGAAGTTGTTACTAGAACCGCTTATGAGATTAGTCTTAGCAAAATAGAATTAGTTAGAGAAGAAAGTGAAATTGACAAGGTTATGACTTCGGTGGGTGAGATGGAAAATTATTATGTTAGGTAACTTAAAAGTATTAGGAAAAATGCTTTAATCGTGATATTCTAGTTATATATAAATTTACTTGGAGATAAAATGCAACAAGAAGAGAAAGAATTAAGACTTAATCAATTAAGATTAATTGTAATTGTAATGACATTAATCTTTGCTTTTATGATGGTGTATACCATATACTTTTTGGTTGATTATAAAGATAAATATGGTTTCTTTAAAAAGGCAACAGCTGAAGTTGTTGAGCATCAAGAACTTAATGGCAAAGAGTATGATTTGATATCGTATTTCGTAGATGGTAATGAATTTAGAATTACTACTGAGTATGAAACAAAAAATGATATAGGTGATACTATTACTATCTATTATGATATAAATAATCCGCTAGGTATTGTTTATTCATTGGATAGTAGAAGAATTTGGTTACCTATATTAACTACAGTGTTTGCAAGTGCAAATATTGGTCTTTGTGTTATGTATATCCTTATTAGGAAAGGAATTATAAAAGCTAAGTTAAATAAAAAAGAAGTAGTGTTAGAAGAAATAGTAGTAGATGAAAAGCATATAGAAGAAGTTGTAGAACCAGTAAAAAATATCAAGACTGCAACTGCTAAGAAGACAACAAATCATAAATCTACTAATCTAAATAAAAAGTCTAATAATGCTTCAAAATCCAGTTCGACTAAAGCAAATTCTAGTAAAGTCAATAAAGTTAATAATTCTAAAAGTAAATCAACTCAATCAAAAACAAAAAAGTAGACAAAATATTGTCTACTTTTTATCTTGATAAATGAGCAACATCTTTAAAAGAAATATTGTCTCTGTTTGTATCTAGTGTGTATTCTTTTAACCACTCAGGTTTGATTTGTTTGGCTGATACTGCGTATTCTTTGAGTTCTGTTGTGTTATCGAAACCTGATGCAGGGTAAAAGCCTGTACCACCGTGAAAAGCAAGTACTCGCAAAGGTATATCAAAAGTACAAAAGAAAAAGTTTTCATCTAGTTTGTGATAAAGATAACTCATCATAAGCATAGAAGATTTTGATTTGAAGAAGTGAATATATTTGGTTCCTTCTTGATACTTATGTGTGTTTTTTCTTAATTTGCCTGGTTTTTCGTATTCTTGACCTAAGGCTTCTAGATTACCGCTTAGAATATTATTAAGTTCTGATTGTCTTAGATATCTATAAACTTCCATATTTTAATTATATATTATGTTAATGTGTTTTTCAATAGTAAATTTAAAATTAATAAAAAATACGACAAAATAGTCGTATTTTTTGTTTTGCATAGTTCTAATTTTTCTTCTTTTTGATAACTACATAAGAGACAATAATTATAACTAACATAACTATTGACACAATTATTACAATAATTAGTACAATTTTTGAATTGTCTAATTTGTCCATTTTGATATAATCTGTTTTTACATATCCAGTAATGGTTGTCAAATCATCAGTTTTGTAGTGAACAAGAGTGAATTCACTGTGTTTATCATAGTTCTCAACACTAATTCTATCATCGTTATTGATTGTTGCTAGAATTGTTGTTTTGTCTTCATTGTAAATATAAACTTGCTCTTCGCCAATTACTTTGATTGTTGCATTGTTATTGTATAAATTAATAATACTGCTATTATCGTTTAGGATAATATCTGTGTTTAAGATATATCCAATTGTTCCATTGAATTCATAAGCATAGAATAATTTGTTATCTATTGATATAGGGAAAAGTTTGCTAGAAATTGTGATATTTGTATCAATAGGAATATAATCAGAAATAATTGCTTCCGAATTGTATTTAAGTAAAGTTGGATATTTGAATACAGGAACATTTTGGTTAGTTGTCTTTACATTAAGTTTGGTAGTTGTATTATGTTGTGTAATTTGTGCATTATTTTTGGCTAAGAAGCCTGTTTTTAGAACTTTGTTGTCTTTAAATAATACTCTATAATATGCATCATTAAATAGCTCAATTCCTATACAAGTATCAATATTTGTGTATTGATTGCCTAAGTTATAAGGTGCATCATAAATAATCGCATCATTAAGAATAGTGATTGCTAGTGGAGGTGTTGATACATTTAGTAGAGTGTTGTTTAAAGGCTCAAAGTCAAGGCTTTCGTTATCAACTGAGTATTCGAAGTAGTTGATTGCTTGATTTATTGAATTAAATGCATAAATTAGTCCGCTAGATACATCATAAGTAATAGTAGAAAATTCTGTAAAAATCTGATTATCTAGGGTTTTTGTGTTTGTTTGCATAACACTATTTGAAATGTTAATTTGTCTAATTTGATTATCAGAAAGTGTTATGATTGAACTAAGTCCTGCAGTAATGTTTGAGCAATTGGTAATTGCTAATGTATCTACTATTGGACTGGTTTCAGTGTCTAATTTAGCAATATCAATTAGGTAAATAACATTACTGTTTAGGACTGCTAATTGATTAGTTCCTCTAATATACTCAATTTGTGAGAATTCAGAAAGAGTGAAGTCAAAAGTTAATTTAGGCTGAATTCCTGTTTCTAGATTTAATGCTAATAGTTTATTATTTGTATAGTCTAACAAATAAATTTCGTTATTAACAGAAATTGTTGTATCGCTAACTAGACCTAATGAGACTAGGTCATATGTAGAGTAGTCTGTTACACGCTCATAGGTGTTGTTTGTGTCTAGACTATATTTTGCAACATTTGAAGAGTTGCTAGAAATTTTTTCTACAAAATAAATATTTTGATTAGTGTCTATTTGAACTGAATGTGGTTGTGTATCAACCTGTAAGTCGTTAATTTGAGTAACAACATTGTTTTCTATAATTTGTATACGGTTATTTTTTGTATCAGAAACATATAGAGTGTTTCCTTGTATGAAAATATCATTTACATTGTTAAATCTTCCTAGGGAAGAATTGTTGGAAGCGATTAAAACCTTATCTTGTTCGAAAACGATATTCTCATTACCATCTGTTGTCAGTATGAAAGAATTAATCGATTTTTTGGTAGTTTCAGCAATGTATACTTTTCCATCAAATATATCAATATCGGAAATACTTACTTCGGTAAGAGTAGTGTCTAATGTTTCATTTGATTCAAGTGGTATTAATCTTAGATTTTCTAGTGTGAATGCTACTAAATATTCATCTGAATTATATTTGTAATAATCAAGTAATTGGATATTGGATAGTGTATCAGTGGTTGTTACAGTGTTTGAGCCATAACTTCTTGCAAGTAGTCTTGGTTGACTATCAGCATTATTGAATACAACATATAGTTTTGTATCGGTAATTACCAAATTTCTTGCATTATTAAATTGTTCGCTAGTATATGTATCTTTCTTGATAGGTGTAGCTGATTCGTTATTGATTAATTCAATCTCGTATAATTCAAAGTAGTTGTTTGTACTGTTAGATTTAATTAAACCGATTAAAATTTTGTTGTTGTGGCTATAAATGTCATATTTAACAAGATTGGTTAGTGTGATTTCTGTTATAACTTTAGTTGTGAAGGTTTCATCTTGATTTAATGTAATAAAATATATTGAACCGGTTGTTTCGTAATCTATTAGAATTAATTGATTATTTGAAACAAGTTTGAAATCAACAATATTATTAAAATTGTCAATATTAATTAAGTTTTTTGTGTTTTTGTTAAGTATATTTAATGAGTTTTTGCTAACATTATATGCTATGTATTGATTGTTAACTGAAATGTTACTGATATTGTTTAAATTTTGATAATATAGTACATTTTCTGGATAGTAGGTTGATATTTCTAAATTATTGTCTTTTTCATCTGCGTATGAAAAAGTTTGGGGTTTAAATCCCGCAATTATACAAATTATTAAGATAAAGGCTAGTCCTAACCACTTTTTCATTTGTTTGACCTTATATTCGATATTAATAATAATTATTATATGTAAAACAGCATAATTCAAGCAGTATAATATCATTATTTTCTACATACTAAAAGTTTATCAATTTTTCGTGTTTTTGACAATAAAAAAGCCAGTGTATTTTGTCTTTTTAACTGCGATTTGCTGAAAATTTAATAATTTTATGTGTAAAATATTTAAAAGTAATTACTAAAGTAATTAAATTTTACAAAAATCGACAATATTGTACAAATTATAAAAATATTTTACAAAAATTGACATAAAGTTTTGACTTTGGTATTTTGAGCATATTATACTAGAGGTGTTAGCATTTGATAAGGTGTTGAGGAGGTAGAAATGAAATACTGGAGTAAATCAACTCTAACGATTTACAAATATTTGTCAACAATGTCTAATTCAATAGATAGAATAATTGAGGAGAATAGTAAAAATAGCAATTCTGCTATATTACAGAAATATCAAACTACACAGTATCAAGCGAGTAAAATAATAGATTTGATAGATAGAAAAAGAAAAATGGTTAACTTAAAAGTAATTGCTGAAGATGTTGTTAGTAGGCTCAAAAAATCTGATAGAAGAATTATAACTCTGGTATTTTTTGATGGAATAAAAAGCGAAGTTGTTGCTGATATGATGGGAATTAGCCTTAGGACTTTTTTTAGAAGAAAGGCTAATGCTCTTAATCAATTTACTTTAATTCTAGAAGCCTTAGGGTATGATAGTGAATTCTTTGAGGGTGAATATTCTTTAGAAAATTGGTTTATGTCTATCTATAATACTTGTGTTAGTAAAGATTATCAAACAGATGATGTTCTTAATAAGTATCTTATTAAATGTATGTTTAATGAGATATCTAAAGTGGGTGTTAAATTTAATACTTATTTAGTTTAGTATCTTTCTATTTCTTTTATTATTTTTTGCTTAATTGTTTTAGGTTTTTTCTTGTTAGGTAGATATAAAATAAACAATACTACGAATAGTGGAATTCCTAGAATAATCATAATTATTAAACTTGGAGGGTCTTTGATAGGATTTTCTATAGTGTTGGAAACTTTTGTTAGATAACTAAAATTTTCTGTGTTTTGATATATGGGGGTAATAGATTTGATGTAGTTATTATAGATATATCCATAGTCTCCATTATAACAAACATAGTACCAAGTATTTCCACCAAAGTCGATAGCTTCCTCTCCGACAACTCTTCCGACAAAAGTAATGTTATCACTAGTTGTATAAACAGTAGATATTACATTATTTGAACTGGATTTGGTTGTTGGTGTTGAACGCAGATTGCAATTGGAATCAATTATTAGTTTTATATTATAAGGATAGGGTGTAATGGGAGTGTTTGAGATTTCCTTTATATCCGTCTTTTTAATATAACCTGTAATTCCATTATAATTGACCTTGTATAGATTGTCGTAATCTGATATGAGTTCTACAAAGTATGTTTCTTCTGCTAGGCATAGGATATTATCAAGATTTTGGTTAATTGTATTGGTTTTAAATATTTCAGTAGTTCTTTCAATTCTTGCAAATCTATTAACTTCTGCGTTGATATTTTGTTTTTCTGGTATCAAATAACTGATAGACACTAAAATTAATATAATACATAATTTTCTCATACTTATATATTATAGACTTGTAGCTTAATATGCTAACACTTTAATTTGAAAATAATTGTGAAATATACATAATTTGGGGTAATAATGACAGCAGAGCAAATTGTTAATGAGATTAGGCTTATTGATAAAGAATTTTTGCGAAGGAAAAAAGAATGTAAAATTGATGACTACAATAGTGGTGCTATAATTCATAAAAAGCAAGTATTATTCCATAAAAATCAAGCGAAGAATAGATGGGTTTTTGGAGGTAATCGAAGCGGAAAAACAGAATGTGGAGCTGTAGAAACTGTCTGGTATGCTAGAGGTATTCATCCGTATAAAGATAATAAGCCTAGAGATGGGTGGGTAGTATCTCTTAGTCAACAAGTTCAAAGAGATGTTGCGCAAAGCAAAATTTTGGGATATTTGAAGAAAGAATGGATTGCGGATATTGTTATGATTTCCGGTAGAAAAGGTAGTGCTAGTAACGGAATTATAGATACGATATATGTATATAATGTGTTTGGTGGTATTAGCAAAATTGGTTTCAAGAGTTGTGACCAGGGGCGAGAAAAATTCCAGGGAACATCTCTAGATTATGTATGGTTTGATGAAGAACCTCCAGAAGACATATATACTGAATGTAAGATGAGGGTTATAGATAAATGCGGTGAGGTTTTTGGTACAATGACACCATTGAAGGGCCTTACTTGGGTATATAATACTATTTATCTTAACGAAAATAAAGACAGTTCTATTTGGTATGAATTTATGGATTGGAATGATAATCCATATCTTAGCAAGGAAGAGATAGATAGAATTTCGGAGACTTTGAGTGAAGAAGAATTACAAGCTAGAAAGTATGGAAGATTTACTAGTGGAACGGGTATGGTATATAGTGAGTTTGATGAAAATTTCAATGTAATAGAGCCTTTTGATGTTCCTAGAGAGTGGTATGATAAAATCTCAATCGACCCAGGACTTCATAATCCGCTTAGTTGTCATTGGTATGCTTGTGATTATGATGGTAATATTTATGTAATTGCCGAGCATTATGAAAAACAAAAACCAATAGATTATCATTCGCAAAAGATAAAAGAGATTTCTGCAAGGTTAGACTGGCCTAATAAAAATGGTAAAATAGAGGCTATCATAGATAGTGCTGCTAATCAAAAGACTTTGGCTAGTGAAAAGAGTGTAAGTGAGCTCTTCTATGATAATGATATTCTTGTTAATCCATATGTAAACAAAGATTTGTTCTCTGGAATTAACCGAGTTAAATCGTATATTTGTAATTCGTTAGGTGTAAGGAAATTGTTTATATTCAAAAATTGTGTAAATATGATAAGAGAGATTAAGGGGTATTATTGGGGAAATAATGATGCTCCAACAAAAAAAGATGACCACGCACTTGATGAATTGAGATATTATATTATGAGTAGACCAGAAAATAAAGAGAAATCTAAAATTAAACTTACAGATATTCAGTCTAACAAAAACAAATTAATAAGACAAAATAAAATACTTAATATGGGTTATAGGCTTAATTAAAGCAATAATGGAATTGGTTTTCCGTTATTGCTTTTTTGAAGGTGTTGTTATGGATAAAACGAGTAAGAAAAGAATAAAGAAAGCTCTTCTAGATAAAGCCTTAGGGTATACAACTCAAGAAGTGATAGAAGAATATGGTTTTTCTGGGGAAGAGTTTGTTTTACAAAAAAGAAAGACAAGTACGAAAACTTATCCACCAGACCTGTCAGCACTTCAAATGTTATTAGAAGAGACAGAAGAGATTGATAACAAATATATAAACTTTTCTAAAGAAGAATTAGAGAAAGAAAAAGAAAGGTTACTTAATTTACTAAAGGAGAAATAATGAAATTATCAGAGTGTAATATTAAAATTAGATGTGAAATGCCTAATTGTAGAGAAATGGCAAATTTTAAACTTATGAAAACTGGATTTGTAAAAAACGCTGGATTGTTTTTATGTAAAGAATGTGTAAAAGAAATGTATGCAGCAATCGGTGAATGTGTTGTTCCTAAAAGTCCTAGTAATATGTTAAACAAGAAAATTTCAACAAAAAGAACAAAGGAAGTAGACAATGGATAAAAATTTAGAAGAAGACAAGTTGGTCAAAGAAGTTTTAGAGGACTTCAAGGTTCGTCAATTAGAGAGGAAGAATTTTGAGAATAATTGGCAGTTAAATATAAATTTCTTCTTAGGTAATCAGTATTCTTATATTTCTCCTAGTGGAGAGATTATGGAATATGGTAAGCAATATTTTTGGCAAGAAAGAGAGGTTTATAACCATATTGCTAATTTGGTGGAAATTAGGCTTTCAAAGTTATCAAGAATTCGTCCATCTTTGAGTGTTATTCCTTTTAGTGATGATGAAAATGATATTGCTTGTGCTAAAACTAGTAGAAAAATTTTAAAAGCAGTTAGTCATAATATAAATATTAATAAAATTCTTACTCAAGGTACTATGTGGAGTGAGATTTGTGGTACTGTTTTTTATAAGGTAGATTGGAATAATAATATTGGCAAGGTTATAGGTAAAGATACTAATAATCAGCTAATTAGAGAAGGTGAGGTTGAGGTTCAGGTGGTTAGTCCATTTGAGATTTATCCAGATAGTAATACTTATAATTCGGTAGAAGAGTGTATGTCTATAATTTATGCCCGTTCATTTCATAAAGATGTTGTAAAGAATAATTGGGGTGTTGATGTTGAAGGTGAGGATTTAGATGTATTTACTCTAGATGCTTTGTCTACAAGAGGTGGGCTAGGCTATTCAACATTATCTAATTCTATGGCTAAAAAACTGAAAAAAGACCAAGTTTTAGTTCTAGAGAAGTATGAAAAGCCAACTATTGAATATCCTAATGGAAGACTTATTATAATAGCGGGAGACAAGTTAATTTATCTAGGTGAGTTGCCTTATATAAATTGTGTAGAAGGTAAGCGTGGTTTTCCATTTATTAAACAAGCTTGTATTCCTACTCCAAACTGCTTCTGGGGTACTAGTATTATTGAAAGATGTATTCCTATTCAAAGGTCTTTCAATGCGATTAAAAATAGAAAACACGAGTTTCTAAATAGGCTAACTATGGGAATTCTTTCGGTTGAAGATGGTTCTTTAGATTTGGAAAATTTAGAAGAAGAAGGTCTTTCTCCTGGTAAAGTGCTTATTCATAGACAGGGTTCTTCTGCTCCGACTTTGCTACCAACAGGAAGTGTTCCTATTGATTTTCAAAATGAAGAAAATGCCTTAATCAACGAGTTTATTAATGTATCTGGTGTAAGTGATTTAGCAACAAGTGATTATCTTGCTGGAGGAAATATTAGTGGTATTGCTTTGCAATTATTCATAGAGCAAGATGAAGTGAAAATGCTTACCACAGTTGAGGAAATCAAAGATTGTGTTAAGAATATTGCTAAACAGATTTTGAGACTGTATAAACAATTTGTGGTAACTAATCATTTGTCTAGAATCGTTGGTAGTAATGGTAAAGTTGAACTTTTCTACTGGAAAGGTAGTGATATTAATAGTGAAGAAATTATATTTGAGGCAGATAGTGAATATAATGAAAGTCTTGCTCAGAGAAGGAGTATGATTTTTGAACTACTCAAAAGTGGACTGCTTACTGATGAAAATGGAGCAATGTCTAGTCATACAAAAAGCAAAGTATTAGAGCAACTTGGTTTTGGAATTTGGGAGACTAATAGAGATATGAATTCTTTGCATAAAAACTCTGCAATAAAGGAAAATAATGACCTTTTGCATAGTAGAGAATTAAGAGCTCCTTATGAGGTTGATGACCACGAAATTCATATTGGTGAGCATACTACCTTCTTCTTAAGTGGCGAATTTGATAAGTATAGAGATAATGAACTAGGTAAAAAACTTCTTGAGCATATCAAAGAACATAAAAATTTTTTAAGTAAAAAGAAATTAATTAATAACAACGGAGAATAAATATGAGTGAAGAAATTGAAAAAATTGGAGAACAACCTGAAGGTGCTGAGGTTCATACTGCAGAGGCAGGTGTTGATAATGGAACAGAAATGCAAGAGGGCTCTCCACTGGGCAAATTTAAAAATGCAACCAAACTACTTGATGCTTATAACGAGTTGCAAAGTGAGTTTACTCGCAAGTGTCAAAGATTAAGCGAGGTTGAGAAAAAATTGCAAGATGTGCAAGGTGATAGTAGTTCTAGAGTAAATCAAAATGATGCACAAAATGAATTTGCTTGGAAAGATAAAATTAATGAGTTTTTGCAATCTCATAGTAAAGCAAGTAATTTAATGGAAGAAATTGCTAATGAAATGGCAGAGAACGGTGCCTCCAAAGATGGTATTGCAGACTTGGAAAAAGCATATGTTAATGTTATTGAAAAAAAATATATTCCAGAAAATGAACTTGCAGAGAATGAAGAATTCTTAAACAAATATATTTATTCAAACGACCAAATAAAAAATAAAATTATTAACGAATATGTTTCTACATTGCAAAATAATAAAAGTCCTATAACTATAACAAGTGATGGTTATAGTAGAGGTGTTGCTTCTAGCAATAAGTTTGGGTCGTTAGAAGATGCTAGAAAATATGTAGAGAATATGTTTCGTTTTTAGGAGATATTAATGATAACATTAGAAACTGCAGATAAAGCACTTAAGTCAGTGTATTTAGGTGTAATTGGTAATCAATTAAATGTTGGTGCAAACCCATTACTTACAAAAATTAAACAAACAACAAACAATGTTTATGGTAACGAAATTAGAAAAATGACAACCTATGGTGTTACTGGTGGTGTTAGTGCTGGTACTGAAGCTGGACAACTTCCTACAAGCAAAGCTACTGCTAGAGAGCAATTTAGTTTAACTTTAAAAAATCTATATGGTTCAATAGAGATTTCTGACAAAGCAATTAGATGTTCTCAAAATAGTGCTGGAGCATTTGTAAACTTACTTAATGATGAAATGGAAAATTTAATTAAGTCTAGTACTTTTAATCTTGGTAGAATGTTATATGGTGATGGTTCAGGTGTTCTTGCAACTATTACTACTAATACTGTTGTTGATGATGAATTCTTGCCAGTAGACAAGCCAAGAAACTTTATTCAAAACCTTGCTTGTAGATTTGTAAATTCATCTGGTTATACTTATACTGATGACCCTATCTTCTATGTTAAAAATGTTGATAGAGCTAATAGTAAAATCTCTTATAGTAGATATGTTGAAGGTGATTACAAAGGATATAAGATTGCTACTGAGAATGGTTTAAATGCAGAGATTACAGGTCTTGGTAGAATTTTTAGTGACCAAAAAACTCTATATGGACTTAATAAAAATAACAATCGTTGGTTAAATCCTTATATGAAAAATGATGTAGGTGAAATTACAGAAACAGCTATTCAAACTGCTATTGATGAGATTGAAGAAGAGTCTGGTAGTGAAGTAGATTTTATTGCTTGTTCTGCTAAGGTAAGAAGAGCATATCAAGAAGCAATTAGTTCATACAAAAAGAACATTGATGTTATGAATTTACAAGGTGGATTTAAGGCTATATCTTATAATGGTATTCCAGTTGTTACAGATAGATTTGTTGATGATGATACTATGTATATTTTATCTACTAAAGACTTTGAATTATGTCAACTTTGTGATTGGCAATGGTTGGAAGGAAATGATGGTAGAATTATCAAACAAAAAGATGGTTATCCTGTATATACTGCAACTCTTGTTAAGTATGCTGAATTGCTATGTAATAGACCAAATGCACAAGCTAAATTGTCTGGCATTATTGGTGCGTAAAGTTAATTAAAATTATGCTAGGTAAATTTAATTTGCCTAGCATATATTTTTATATTTAAAAGAGAAGAAAAATGAAAATAAAAATTGATGATGATGTATTTGAAATTGCTAAGAGAATAAAAGAAATTGATGATGGTTATTATATTGTTTTTGATACAAAAAAAGAAGTGTATGAATTGCATAATTCAAAGCAGGTGTATTCATATTGTTTAACTGTTCCTTATGCGAATTTGGATAGTAGATTGTTGGATATGGTATTATATACAAATATATCAAATATTGACAATATTATTAAAGATATTGACAATAACAACGCAAGTATTGAAAGAAACACTGCTATACAAGTAAAAGATTATACAAATTTTATGGTTAAAGAAATATATGATTTTTGTAATAATTCTTCAAAACAATATATAAATGATAACTTTAAAAATATGTGGAGATAAGTTGTATGTTAGTAAAAGATATTATTAAGATTAGTGCTGAGTTTTTGGAGTTGAAAGATATTGCTAATTCATTAAAAAATAATGAAGAAACTTCTGATGAAATGGCTGAGGAATTAAGACTATTTTTGTTGGCTGTTAATATGGTTAATAGTAGTATTGCAAGTAGTTATATTGAGTTAGTTAATACTAAAGAAATTACTCCAAATTTTGAAGGGAAAATTTATTACAAAAACTTAGATGAAAAAGGTGTAATTGAGATTAAAAAAGTTATGTCTTTGAGTGGTGTAAAATTAGACTACAAGTGTAGACCTGATTGTATTTTTTTGGATAGTAGTTTGCCTTGTGTTGTTGACTATTCTTACTTTCCTTCTGAGGTTGATTTTGATAGTGAGATAGATTATTATTTGAAACTTAATTCTTATATATTTGCTATGGGTGTTTCTGCTGAATATTTGTACATAAAAGGTAATATTGATGATGCATATATGTGGGATAAAAAATTTAAAAATTCTATGTTTAATTTAATTAGACCTAGAAGAAATATTATACTTCCTGAAAGAAGGTGGTAATTATGTTTTATGAGAATTTTTCTAAGGTAAAAGATATTGTGTATGACAACAAAAAATGTAACAACTTTAAGTGTGTAGATACTACAAAAGATAGTCGTGTGATGGATATGGATTGTAGCTCTTTAACTTATAATTTTGATTATTCGAAAGGTGTTTTGGTTGATGGTATTGGGATTGGTAAACTAGGTTTTAAATATGGTAATTATGATGATTATTATAAAGAGCTTGATGATATTTCTAGTGTGTATCATCCTACTGTTTGTTGGCACTTTTCACTTTGGGCTACTGATTTTAAAACCTATAGGTCTGTCTTATTTGTTCTAGGTAGTGATGGATATATTTACTATAATCTGTTACACACTCATCTTACTGAATTTGCCAAAATTGAAGGTTTGCATTTTGATGATATTCCGTTTGTTTTTTCAGCAAGAGTTGGAAATGATGATGTGTTATTTTTTGTTTCTGAAGCAAATGGTACATATATGTGGATGTATCCTTTGTCTGTCAATCGAATTAATAATATGCCTTTAATTAATAGTTTTTGTGTCCATAATAATCGTTGTTTTGCAACAGTTAATAATAACAGAGGTTCTGTAATTTATACTAATGACTTAAATCCTATTAATTTTAATTTGGATTTGATGCAAGGTGGCGAACTTGTTTTAGATGACAGGCTAGGTAAATGTAATAAAGTTGTTTCATTTAATGGAGATTTGTTTGTATTTAGAGACTTTGATATTGTAAAAGTAACGGAGTATTCAAATAAAGGAGACTTTTCTTTAGAGCGGGTTTATGCTAGTAATGGTAGAATTTTTGATAAGACCATTTGTGTTGCTGGAGATAAAATTATTTATCTTGCTTCTGATGGTATATATAAATTTGATGGTAATTCGGTTAAAAGATTATTGTTGAATATTGTTAATCTATTTGAAGGTGTTGATAATTATAATGCAATTGGTAGTTATGTTGATGGAAAGTATTTTCTTTCGTGTAAATTGAATTATCTTGATAATGGAGAAAGGCTTGATAGTGAATGGCCTAAGGAAAACACTCGAAATAATGCACTTTTGAAGATTGATGTTGCTACTGAACAATTAATGATTTTTAGAGGTTATGATATTGTTGACCTTTGTGTTATTAATGATGTTTATCGAAATGAAGTTTGTGTAAGAATTAGGGAATTGGGTGCTACATATGTGTTAGG
>JAZLDP010000110.1:0-3031 GCA_045614835.1 Clostridia bacterium
TGATTTACAACAACAAATTTGGTGTTGCTCTTACAATTGATGATAATTCATATATGGGACTCAATTCCTTCTCTTTGTTGGATTTTGAAAATCGTAGTGAAATAACTAAGTCCTTTATGTCTATTATGACTAAAGGAAAAACAAATCTACCACCAACTAGTAAGGTAGGAGATGTTGCTGTTACTAAGAAGAACTATAGTCTTTCTTTCAAAAATGATGGCAAGACAAGAGTGTTAAGTGCAACCATTAAGAAGTTTAAAGACAACAAAGATTTGTCTTGCGAACTTACTCTTACCGAAGAGCCTAAAGATAGTATGGTTATAATTACACCTTTTGCTGAGAAGAAAACACACTTCTATTATAATCAAAAAATTGTTGGCTTTAAAGTAAGCGGTAGTGTTACTCTTGGTGAGGAGAAGATTGTAGAATTTTCTCCAGAGAACACAAGAGGTATTCTTGATTGGGGACGAGGTGTTTGGACCTATAAGAATACTTGGTACTGGGGTGCTGGTGCAGGTGTTATCGATGGCAAAGAGGTTGGCTTCAATATTGGTTATGGGTTTGGTGATACTAGTGCGGCTAGTGAGAATATGGTGTTTGTTGATGGCGAGGCTTACAAGTTGGAAGATGTTAAGTTCGAAATTCCTGTTGATGAGAAAGGTAAAGACGACTTTATGAAGCCTTGGAAATTTACTTCTTCTGATGGTGCTTTTGAGATGGACTTTACACCAATACTTAATCGTCATTCTAATATAGATGTTGGTATTATAGGTAGTAATCAAAATCAAGTATTTGGTTATTTTAATGGTATTATTAAACTAAGTGATGGTAGAGCAATTCTTGTAAAAGATTATCTTGCATTTGCCGAGAAAGTAAAGAATAAGTGGTAATTGCAAATCTGCAATAATTGAAGTTGTTGTAATATTACCAAAACGAAAATGTTAATTAACACTATAGAAAATGTCAAAAAGTGTATGTTTGGCATTTTCTTTTTTTTGTATGTTGTGTTTGTTGTGTAAGATAATTGAAAATTTTTCAAAAAGTTGTGATATAGGTATTGTCTTTTTAAAACTAATCTTGTATAATAACATAATTCAAATAGATATATAACTTTTATAATTTATATTTAAATATTTAACTGTTTGTTATGGTGTTAAATTTTTATGGTGTGAATTTATAAAAGGTTGTATAAATTCGGAGGGAGAAATGGGAAAGAATAAAAAACAAAAGGTTAATACCTATGGCTTCAAAGCACTCTTCCAGTACTACAAGAAGCATATGGGATTTTTTATCGGCTATCTTGTAATACTTGTAATCAAAGCAAGTCTTAACTTTATCGAAGCTATGTCTGCTGCGAATATGATTTCTAGTATTATGGATAACTTCAATTATATGATGGCTATTCATTATGCGGGAGTAGTTCTTGTTGTTTGTGTTGTTAATGCAATACTATCGTTTATTAACACATTCTTCTATAAACAACTTGAGAATAGAACTAAGATAGATATTCAACAAATGGTTCTGAAGAGTTCGCTTGATATTCAAATGAAGAGTTATGATAAGATGGGTAGTGGTATTATTGTAACAAGGCTTACTGCAGATATTGATGCTCTGTCTACTGAGTTTAAAGCAGTTACAACTAGAATTGTTGACCTATTGAAGAAAGTATCATATGTTATCTATATTTTCACTTTGAACATTTGGTTGGGTTTATTCTTAGTAGGAACAATTGCTGTAACAATTCTTATGAGTAAACTAAGAATACATTATTTCCAAAAAATGAAACCAAAAGTAAGAGCTGCAGCTGAAGTTGTTAATTCAAAGATTATCGAAGTTGTTCGTGGTGTAAAAGATATCAAGACTTTGAATTGTGCAGATAGTACTCTAGAACTTATGAAGAAAGACCAACTTGATTATTGTAAGAAAGATAATGCAGAGTGGTATGTGGGAATTGGTTTGTCTCAGGCTACATACATCACTAGATATATTTGTAATTTCTTCTTTATATTCTTGTGTATTTATTTCTTAAGGATTGATGCTCTAACTCCATTAGTATTCTATACCTGTTATTTGTACCGTGGCAATATTCTAGACTTTGCAATTATCTTGGAAGAGTTGAAACTTAACCTTGGTAGTGCTGTTGTATATGCAAATAGAATATTTATGTTGACTGATAAGACTGTATACGAAACTGATGAATTTGGTACAGAGACTATCGAAAACTATTCTGGAAAAATTAGATTTAAAAATGTTGTATTTGAGTATGATGAAGGACAGCGAGTTCTTAATAAAGCATCTTTTGAAATACTTCCAAAGCAAACAGTTGCTTTTGTTGGTGAAAGTGGTTCTGGTAAATCTAGCATTATTAACTTGATTGCTCACTTGTATTATAAAACTAGCGGAGATATTTATTTTGATGATGTTAAGATTGAAGATTTAAGTCGATATTTTGTCAAAAACAATATAGCAGTTGTCAATCAGTTCCCATATATTTTCAATATGTCTATTAGGGATAATTTCAAAGTAATTAGACCAGAGATTACAGATGAGGAAATATATAGCCTATGTAAGTTAACAAATATATATTCGGTTGTTAAGAATTTGCCTAACGGTCTAGATACTATTATTGGTGAAAATGCTAGTAAATTATCTGGTGGTCAAAAACAAAAATTATGTATTGCAAGAGCACTTGCTAGAGATGTAAAAATACTAATTTTTGATGAGGCAACCTCTGCCCTTGATAACGCTAACCAAAGAGAAATTATGAAGGTTATCGAGAAGTTAAAAAGTAGAGTTACTGTTATTCTAATTGCTCATAGATTATCTACAATTACATATGCGGATAATATTTATGTTCTTGAAGATGGCAAAATTCTAAGCAATGGTACGCACGAAGAGTTGCTAGGTAATTGTGAGTATTACAAAGAATTATATAATAACTCACAACATTCAGTTTAGTTATGACATAGAGTAAGCGAGAGAAATCCTGCTTGCTTTTTTGTTGTTTTGTTTTGATTTTCTAATTAACTTA
>JAZLDP010000111.1:0-2349 GCA_045614835.1 Clostridia bacterium
AAATATTATTATAAAATTTATAATAATATTATAAAAAGGAGTATTAACTATGTTAAAAAAACTATTTAAAAAATTATTACTTGCTTTAGTAATATTACCCTCCATCTTATTATTTAATGGTTGTTCAATCGGAGTATGCACACTTCAATTTGAAACTTGGGGAGGTTCAGGACCAAGAGATATTGTTATGACACCGGGAGATAGCCTAGATTCAAATAAATTCTATGATGCAGTCAAGACAGGTTATAATTTTGATTGTTGGTGCTACGACAAGGATTTAACTCAAGCAATAAGTTTCCCTATGGTTGCGACTAACGGAACTTTCACTTACTATGCTAAATATGAATTAGATATAAATTATTTCATAAATAACAATGAATATATTACTTGGTCTAATAGTCAAAAAGATATTTATATTGATTGTTCTTTAAACCCCTACACTCAACTTAATTTTATGTTAGATAAGAACAATATTAGTTATGCTATCAATAACATAACAATCGAGCCAACAGACACTACTCCAGGTCAAGGATTTATGGTTAATGGCTTTGAAGTTTATGATGAACAAGGCAAAACAGTCGAAGATGCTGATACCGAAAACAAAGATATTTTTGTACCAAGTATAGATAGAGAAACTACTGACACTTATATGTATGTATTGAGAGTTACTGTAGATGCTAAAGGTGGCAACTTTAGAATTAAAATTAACGGAAAAACATCTAACTAAATCTTTCAATAATATTAAAAAAAGCACCATTTTAGGTGCTTTTTATATATAATTATAAAAAACAAAAAGAGTTGATTTATATCAACTCTTTTTTCAAACTAATTAGTCTTTCTTTTTGCTAGTAGTTCTTTTAGCTTTTACGCCAGTTTTCTTTCTTGAAGTTACTACGAAGTAGATAACTACACCAGCAAGAATAACTACAGAAACTACTACAAGAACTGTACCAACAACACTATCAACTTTGTCATTCTCAACAGTCTCTTTTGGAACTGAGATTGTGAATTTGTAAGGGTTGCTCATACCAGCTTCGTCTTTAACTGTGATTGTTAGAGTATAATCACCAGTTTCATCAAACTTCCACTTGTAACTCTTATCGTTACCGATATTAGATACTTGTGTAGTTCCATCTGGCTTAACAAGTTTGATTGTAACATTTTTGTTTAGATAATCAGCTTCTGAAACATTATCAGAAATTGTTAATTTGCTTAGGTCTAGCGTCCAAGTATCACCTAACTTAACCTCAGAAGCAACTGCATAACCATCTTTCCAAGTAATTGTTGGAGCTTCACAGTCACCTACAGAAACTTCCATAGTCTTAGTTGTAGAGTTACCAGCAGCATCAGTTGCTGTATAAGTGATAGTATAAACACCTTGAGCCTCAGCTTCGAAGTATCTTACATCTTCTTTGCCTTCAGCCTCTTCACCCTCATAGTCTTTAACTGTAACCTTAGTTCCATCTGGAGCTTTTACAGTATAAACTACTTCAAGAGCCTCATTTCTAATTGGGTCAGTAGCCTCAATTCTAGGAATTTCTACCTTCATATCTTTAGTAGTTGTATCAGGCTCCCAATCAACTGTTGGAGGAAGAATATAACTACTATCTTCGTTAAATACTGGGTCAGTAGTATCTTCAGCATTTACATAGAATAGGCTATTATCTTTTAGGATTTGAGTATTGTCTAATTCATCAATACCAGTATATGTGATATAGAAAGTACCTTCAGTTAATGGTTTAAATCCTGTTGAATAGATTTCGCATTCAGCACCATCAGAGTAAGTTACAGTCCAAGTTACATCACCAGCTACTTCCTTACCATCTTTGATAAGTCTAGCAAGAGGAACTTCGAACATTTCGCCTACTTGAATATTAACACCATACTTATCCTCATCATCAATAACGATTGTAGGAGCAGTTCTGTCGTTAACTCTAATACCGAAAGTCTTAACAGTCATATTACCAGCAGTATCTTTTGCTTTGTATGTTACAGTGTAGATACCAGATGCACTTAGTTTGAAAGATGCATTCTTAATTGTGTAATGCCACTCAGAAGCAATTTCTTCCTTCTCAATATCTTCATACTCTTCTTTAGTAACAATGTTACCATATTTATCTTGAACTGTAAGAGTAATACCTAAGTTCTCATCAGCATCAACGAAAGTAACTTCTGGAAGAGTAAGAACACTCTTACCTTGGTCAAATGGAGCAAGTTTAGCACCAGCATCTGTACCATCAACAGTGATAATCTTACCACCAGTTGTATTATCAAGAGCATAACCAGTTGCATCAATTGCTTTTACTGCACTAGTATCACCCTCTTTCTCAATATCGAATAAGATTTCTT
>JAZLDP010000112.1:0-1852 GCA_045614835.1 Clostridia bacterium
AAATGCCTCGTTGTAGATAGGGATAGCGCTCTCGATGGTTAGAGGTTTGCCTGTACCAAGAAGTGGGTTTGTGTAGTCTATATTATCAATACTAGTGGTATAAGGCAAGAATGCTTGAAGGGCTTGGAAAGACACTGTAAAGGATAGTTTTGCGTTGGCAAAGACATTTGTTAGAGCATCTCCTGGTAGAGCGAAAGTACCATTGACAAATGGAATAATCGAACTAGCAATTTTCTTCTGACCATTAGTACCAAGAACCTCGCCCACCTCAATGTCTGGTACAATTTCATATAGATAGTATTTTAGTCGGTTGGCATTAGTTGAGCCATAAACACTTCTATCAACCGTTTGAGTGTAAGTGCTTCCGCTTGTATCTATTCCATCTGGTGCAGTATCAGAATAGGTCTCGGTTTGACCTGTGATTGTTCCTCCGTTGTCTACTATTAAATACCACCAGCCACCGACCATTGTGCTAATTTCGTTGGAGTTGGTGTCGTTGCCGATAGATGGGTCAATGTATAACCAACTAGCATTAAGACCTAGACCCTCAATTTCAGGTGTGCCTGGGTCGTCAGGTGTTTGGATATATCTAGAACTATCGTTGATTAGATTAACGAAATAGTTGTTTAGAGAAGTGTTAAGGGCATTGATGCTATCACCTAAAGTTCTAGTTACTTCGTTGCCATATTCGTTGACATAGAACTCAACATAAGTGTTCATATAGGCATCAGTTCTTGCCTTGTAGAAAGAACGGCTTTCGGTCTTGTTGCCTTCGCCATCTAATATCCATACTCCATAGAAACCATTTCCGCTACCGCCAGAAACTTTGTTAGATGGTGCTCCACTTGCATTGACAGTGCCATCAAAAGGTGCGGACATTTTTTCAAACTTTAGGTTGTCAGTAATTGCGTTTGTGCCTTCGTAGTCTGCTTGAGAAACATACTTCCAAGCGTAGATAGACTTGAGTGCTCCAGACTTGATAAGGGCCATTTCTTCGCCATTTGTGGCGTTGGAAAAGTATTCGGCATCTACATAGTCTCTCCTACCGGTATGGGTTTGAGTAGAACTATCATAAGAGTATGCTTGGTTGCTAGAATATATTGCTCCCTCGAAGCCCTCTACCTCTTCTGTGCTATCATTAGTAACTTCACGAGTAAAGGTTGTTTGGCTTTGAACGGGATAATTACTTGCATAGGTTGTGCCAGTGAAATTGTTGAAACCAACTGTTGGGTCGAACTCAATATCAATACCAAATCTTGCCCTTAAGATGCTTGTTGTAGTTGTGGTAATCCTACCTTCATTATTAACATAATAGGCATTACCTTCAGCATCAGTGTAGGCATTACTAGTATTTCCGGTGTTAGCACCTGTGCTTATATCTGGTATTGGGTTGTCAGTAATTGTGTCGGTTTCGGTTGTTGAATATACTCTTGCAGAAGAATGTATTTCTACTTTCTGTCCTGGTAGTAATACTGTGTTTGTAATCGTTCCTGCAGTACCTGTTGTTCTACCTGCGAAAGCGGAAATGTCAAGATTTCCGTAACCTGACTTGAAGTCGTTGTCTCGACCTGTAATTTCTACATAAACTGGTCCACCCATATATAATGCTTGGTTGGCTGTGCTCGAACCTGCAAAGAAGGCAAGTGTTGCGCCAACTGAAAGTAGTATTGTAATACCTATACTAAGAAGTGCTATAAAAATAGTACCAATTTGTTTTTTGGTTTTGCTAGATTTTCTAATATTTGTAGTTGTTGTAGTTGTCATAATTAACTCCCTATTTGTAAATAGGTTTTGCAAGGACAACTAAATTATTCTTAAGTTATATTAAATTTTTAAATTTCCATTAATTACC
>JAZLDP010000113.1:0-3602 GCA_045614835.1 Clostridia bacterium
CTAAATCAGTATGGTCTATGTCTATTCCAAATACTTGTTGCTCTTTAAACTGCTCATCTTTAACACTTGCACCTTTCTTTAAATTCAATATGCTACAATAAATACTACATCCTCTGTTTATAGCGGCCTCTAGTTCATCTAAACTTAACTCTTTCACCTCTGTTTCATATCCTTTTGCTCTGTTAACTATAAGACCCATGTGATTAACGGCGTCCTCTTTATCTTTTGCCTCATACTTATTAACCATTACTTCGATAACACCCACACTTGCACTCTCTACTTTCGCATCCTCTGCACACTTATCAACCTCTGCTAGAAAGTTATCATCATTATTTACATCTCTAGTTGCCTCTAGTTCATCTAACTCGTCTAGTAATACTTGAGTCATCTTATCACTTATCATTTGCTCTAATCTTAATTGTCTCTCTGCTACTGCTTTTTCACTTGGGTCGTCTTCTTTTCCTTCAAAACTATTCATAAAGTTTATTGCGTTCATATCTAAATATCTCATATTCATACCTACCCTTCGTTATTTTAATTTACTTAACAGTATCTACATCTTCTATTACATCATTATTACGTCATTTAACTCTAATTGATACAATTTGCAAAGCTTTACGATATCCTCAATAGAAAATTCACGCTTACCATTGATTTTACGACCATATGCATTATGTGATTCATAACCTATAAATTTAGCTACTTGTTCTTGACTGTATCCATGCTCTAATCTTTTTTGTTCTATTAATTCTATATTTACCATAATATCTACCATCCTTATTATCATATTTTAAACAAATTGCCAAACTAATTTTTGTCCATTATGTTTACCAGATGTTTTTTGTTGACCTTTACAACATTTTGATATCCCACTTCCTGTTTTCATACCATAGTATGCTGCTGCTTCTTTAATAGAAGCAAATGTCTTTCCAGTTGTTAAACAAACTACTGCTTTTGCTCTAGAATTTATTCTTTTTGGCTCTTGAACTACTTCTTCTTGTCTTGCTTCTATTATCTTATTGATGTTACGTCTGTCTATTTCATCCATATCATCAGCAAAATAGATTTCTTCAACTTGTTCATCGAATACTGGATTTACCATTTCTTCATATACTTGTTCATTTAATTCTGCTAATGATACGCTTGGGTTTTCTAGTATGATTCTATTCATTATTCTTTGTCTAGCTTGTTCCACCTCTTTTCTAAGTTCTCTTTGCTCTTTTTTGTTTATCATATTAATCACCCTTTCGGACCAAATCGGTCCTAACCATATTAAAATTTTTTGGGCCATTGCCCTTACACTTCATAGTATATACCCCCTACATCTTTTTAACACATTTATTTATTACTAATCTTATTAAGTAAATCAAGTGCTTCCATTAACGCATTTTGAGTTTCTTCTAGTAATGAATCATACTCATCTATAAGTTCTTTACGTTCACTAGCTAGATTTGCTAATGATGTAACTAATGTTGTCATAGCTTCTTTAGCATCAGCTTTGTTCATAGTATCAAATACATAGTCTATAAAGTCTACATATTTGTTTCCTTGTACTTCTTCTTCTCTGAAATCTACTACTATCTCATTGTTATAAGTTTTGCTCATATTATCTACCATCCTTATTATAAATTTATTTTATTTGGTAGGGAGGCGCCCCTCCCCCTTATGCCTATGCTTATTAGTCTAGTAAGTTATTCTCTAGTGCTACTTTGTAAGATTTACATTCTACTGCTGATTCTGTTGGACTAAAAGCTTTCTCTATTATAGAGTCAGTTATGTTTGTTAAATCGCCTGCCACACCTGTTCTTTCTAAATAATCACATACACTCTCTGTAAGTCTTTCAAAGCAATCTTGCCATTCTTGTGCTTCATCTATATAGAAGTCTATATTTGCTTCTGCTCTTTCATATTTGTCTTTAAGCTCTTTAGCACAGTATAGAGTCTTACTTAACCTTTGTTCTGCTACATCTTTACCAAGTTCAGCAACATGGCATCTAGCCTCTAGTATTGCAACTCTTCTCTCTAGTTCTTCAATATCATCTTTTAACTCGCTCATATAAGCTTCTGTACCATTATAGTAGCTAGTTCTTCTAACTAGGTTTGCTTCTAGTTCGTAATATTTGTCTTGTAAGTTCCATCTTAATTCATTTACTGCATCTGATGCTTTCTCTAATGTAGCCTTGCCTCTAGTTACAACTCCTTTAACTGAATCAACTACTTTATTAGAGACTTCTCTAGTTATGCCTTTTACTTTGTTAACTACCTCTCTAGCTATGCCTTTTACTGTCTTAACTGCTTTTCTAACTGGTTCTGCTACTAACTCTGCTACAGTTACTTCTTTAGCATCAGCTAAAGCTTTCACTAAAAACATATTTATTCCTACTAATCCTATTACTACCATAATATCACCCTTTCTTGTACCGTACTGGTACGTATTATTTATTTTTTTAGGGCAATAGCCCATTGTTTATTAGCTTTTTCTAGTACTATTTGCACTTCACTTATGCATTTCTGCTTCGTTTATTTATTGTTCCTGTCATTGCCTTAGATGCATTGGTATTGCTTTATTAGAGCTTGGTTTGATGTTGTTATTTTCGAAGTAATCGTTAGTCTTAAACGTTGTTGATTTGGTGTTGATGTGGTAAAAAAGTAGTTTTTTTGAATGAAGAATTGAATTCATATCTTCTTCTAGCATAGACTTAATTTTTAAAGTTGTTAGTGTTCAACTTTAATAAATTAAGTAAGTTGATGTCAGCCCCTAGAGAGGGACCCTAACAGATTAAAGTTTCAAGCGTTTTTACTTTAATAAGCTAAGTTAAGTTAGATGTAGTGATGAAATTAGATTACTAGGAATCAGCAGGCAAGACAAGGTATTTCACTTCGCCACTCTCAACATCCGTTCTATCTATGCGATTCATCTTACATTTATTAGTATACGCATGGGTGTCAACGTTTGAACAATTTATTTTTATTATTAGTATACGCTAGGGTGTCATCGTTTGAACAATTAATTTAAAAGTATTTCGGCTACTCTTACTACCATTATTGACTGTAGATTAGCAGGCATCCGCGGCCACTCTCACCTCTACTGTCTAGGATTCATTTGTTCCTACTTTACTGTTTTATTAATTTGTTCTTACACTACTTAGTATATACATCTTACTGTGATAAGTATCAAATAATTTTAAAATATTTTCGGCTACTCTTACTTGGGTCTTTGGATCTTCTCTGCAGCCCAATGCTCGTACTTCGATCCTCGCCGTTCATTTGTTCCTACTCTTTATTTTTATTACTTGCCCTTACATCTTATAGTATATACATGACTCATAAAAAAGATCATTTTTTTAAATCTTTTTTTGAGTTGTTTTGCTTGGGTGTTTTTTCCTTATCACCCTTACATCTTATAGTATACACAGGGTGTCATCGTTTATACACTTTTTTTTGAATATTTTTTAAAAACTCTGAAACCCTTGCAATCACTGGCTTTCACCCCCCCATATACCTGTTTTGGGAAAATTTTGGGGCGCATATACCCCCACAATATTTTTTGCATTTTTAGTGACCCACTGATTTTTTCCAATTCTAAAATTTTTTTTGGGAAT
>JAZLDP010000114.1:0-8244 GCA_045614835.1 Clostridia bacterium
AAGAAAGAGCCTTTTTCATTGATTTTTTCAACATTACCTTTAGCAACTACTTCTTTGTTTTCCATATCAATTAATTGGAATTTAAGTGAGCTACTACCAGCGTTAATAACTAAAACTTTCATATTTTCTCCTTATAAATAAAAATTAATTTTGCATTTTAATTTTTCCATTACTCTTGTAAAGCTGTGATTGCAATAGCTTGTACAATATCATTAACATTAGCACCACGGCTAACATCATTAATAGGCTTTCTCATACCTTGTGCAATTGGACCCACAGCCATAAAGCCACCAAATCTTTGCATTAATTTGTAACCAATATTACCTGCTGATAGATTTGGGAATACAAGTACATTAGCATCACCCTTGATTGGACTGCCTTTTGCTTTTAATTCAGCAACACTAGGTACGATTGCAGCATCTAACTGCATTTCGCCATCATAGATAAAGTCTACATCTTGAGTATCAAGAATTGCCTTAGCCTCTCTCATCTTAAGAGCATCTTCACCTTCAGCACTACCTTTAGTTGAGTAAGAAAGTAATGCAACTTTAGGCTCATCAATTAGAGCAACTTCTCTAGCTGAAGTAGCAGAGAACTTAGCAATCTCAACAATCTCATCAACAGTTGGGTCAATATTGATACCACAGTCAGATAGAACATATACTTGTTCCTCACCATCAAGTTCTCTAACCATTACAAAGAAACTTGAAATCTTAGTATCTTTGGTCTTACCCTTGATAATTTGGAAAGCAGGTTTAAAGGTTTCTGCAGTAGAAATCTCAGCACCAGCAACAAGTCCGTGAGCAAGAGACAACTCTACCATCATAGTACCGAAGTAAACTGGGTCAGAGATAAGTTTCTCAGCATCTTCCATTGTCATACCTTTAGCCTTTCTCTTCTCGTATAGAGCAGATACAAGCATTGGTCTTATCTCGTGAGTATTAACATTAACAACTTTCAAATACTCACTCTCTTCTAAATTATATTTTTCTAATTCGTTATCTTCCCTAACAAGAAGAACAACTTTAGCAATTTTCTCTTCAGCACAACGAATACCAGCAAGAGTAATTCTTTCACTAAAACCAGCCTCTGGAAGAACAATAGTTTTTCCTGCTTCTCTTGCTTTTTCAAGCCAAAGTGCTTCTATTTTGGTTGTTTTTTTCATAAAATTATAAAAATCTCCGTATTTGTTTGTTTTTAATCAGCAATTATTATATAATACCTTTGTAGAAAACTATATTGTTACTACTTAAATTGGTATATACATAACCTAAACACCAATCACTTAGTAGTGTACTAAAAAATAACAAAATTGTAAATCAAATATGTGGAGAATATATGAAAATTTGTGCGATAATATGTGAATACAACCCCCTACACTTCGGTCATTGGTATCATATTCAAAAAGCCAAAGAAATTAGCGGTTGCGATGCAGTAATGTGTATCCAAGCAGGTAACTTTACTCAAAGAGGCGAACCTGCCATTACTAACAAATATGTTCGTGCTAGAATGGCACTAGAAGCAAGTGCAGATATCGTTGTACAAATCCCTACTGCATATTGTTGTAGCTCGGCTGAAATTTTTGCTCTTGCTGGTGTTAAAATTGCCAATTCTTTTGAGAATGTAACACACCTTGCTTTTGGTTGCGAAACTGAGAATTTCGAACTACTTAAAGAGATTGCCAAATATTTCGCCAACGAACCTAAGGAATTTAAAGAAAAATTGAAAAAGTTCTTAGATGCTGGTAACTCACTACCTGTTAGTAGACAAAAAGCAATTGAAGAACTTATGAAGGAAGATAAAGTTGTATTTAGCGAGATAACAGAAACTATCAATATTTTATCTAAACCAAATAACATTCTTGCTATAGAATACCTAAAAGCACTATATAGAACAAAAAGTAAAATTGAACCAATATTCACCACTCGTTCTAATAGTGATTATAACTCAGCCGACCTAAACGGTAGAGATAGTAGCGCTACTGCAATTAGAACAAGACTTACAACTAAAAATAAGATTAAATCAATCAAAAAACTTGTTCCTCCATTTACTTATAAACTACTTAAAGAAAATGCAGATAAGTTTGGACTTCCAGACCAAGAGTTATTCAATCAATTATGTTCTTATGTTGTAAAGACTTCAACACCAGACGAAATCAAAGATATTTATGATGTATCTGAAGGAATTCATAATAGATTTATTGAAAGTGCTCATAAATTCAAAGACTTCAACGAACTACTTCTTGATGTTAAGACCAAAAGATATACTTATACAAGACTAAAGAGAATTGTCTTAAGACTACTTCTAAAAATCAACAAAGACACTATCTCTCAAGTATATAAAGTAGATAAATTACCATTTATCAAAGTTCTTGCTTTCAATGGTAATAACAAAGACCTATTATCTAATATTAGTGCTGATACAAACTTAATTATTAGAAATAGTAATATTGTCAAAGACCCTACACCTCTATACTCAACACTAGCAGACATTGAAGATAGAGCAAATGCAGTATATAATATGTTGCTAACCAAAACAAAAACAATACCAGACTTTGCTCCAGACCTATATACTCAAAGTGTAAAATATTATACAACCAAACAACCTAAGAAATAAGAAAAAACCTAACGAACAATCGTTAGGTTTTTCTTTTACTCTTCATTAATCAAATCAACAATTTCTTGTATATGAGCCATAGCCTCTTTTTCGCCTCTTCTAATTGCAATCATAGCCTTCTCTTTTGAGAAAGATAATTGACTTAGGTCTTTCATATCTGGCCTTAAAGTAACATCTGCGTGATGAGATTTGTAACTTTGAACAACTTTAGTTGAAACAGCCAAAGAATACATAAGAGTATCAATTATATTTTTAGGTTTTTTATTTAGTTTAAACTTATCTAATACATCAACCGAGATAATAATATCTGCACCCATTTCCATAGCAACATCTTCTGGCATATTGTTAAGAAGTCCACCATCTACTAGTAACATATCATCTTTCTTGAAAGGTACAAATATTCCAGGAATAGATATACTTGCTCTAACAGCATCTCGCAAATTACCTACCTTAAACACAACCTCTTTTTCGGTATAAAGGTCGGTAGCAACACAAGCAAAGGTTTTCTCTAAATGTTCTATATTACCATCAGGCAAAAACTTACTTATAGTTTTCATAACACCCTTACCAGAGAAAAGCCCAGTATTATCAAAATTAAAGTCAAACAAATCTATAGTTTTGAACTTACAAGCAAAGTCAATCATTTCTTTTACACTAAGCCCCGCACAATAACTAGCACCTACCAAACTGCCCATACTAGTACCAACAACAATATCAATAGGAACGCCATATTTTTCTAACACTTTTATAACGCCAATATGCGAAATTCCAAGTGCTCCGCCACCACTAAGCACTAAGGCTACTTTCTTTCTTCTCTCTGCCATACCATACCTCCTATAATTCATACTAAAAACCTTATAGAAACATTTAATTATTTTGTACAAAAAACAAATAGTTTAATGTACACATATTCTAATTATTTCTACTTAATCATATCTTATTTATATAATGACACAAACAAGAACAAAAAATCAAGTTTTTATTAATTTTATATATATTTTATTTTTACTCATTTCAATATTGACACTTGTCATAATTCCCAAACAAGCAATTACAACATTTGGACAAGGAGTAAACTTATGGGCAACTAAGGTACTTCCCTCTTTGCTTCCCTTTTTTATTCTGACTAAATTATTATCTTACACAACTTTTGTTAATTCAGCAGGTCGAATACTATCACCTATTACAAAGAAATTATACGGTGTCGGTGGAGTTGCTGGTTATATATACTTTATGAGTATTGTTTCGGGATATCCAGTAGGGGCAAAACTCACTTCTGATTTATATGAACAAAAGGCTATTAACAGAGAACAAGCAAAGACTATTTCTTCTTTTACCAGCACCTCTGGGCCACTTTTTATTCTAGGCACTGTAGGTATTGGATTTTTCAATAGTTCTAGACTAGGAATTATAGTACTTATATCACATCTAATAAGTGCATTACTTAACGGGCTTCTTTATCGAAACAAGGAGACTGAATTTATAAGCCCAGCAATACCAAATTCCACCTCTCAAAATCAACTTAGCGATAGTATGTACAACAGCATTATTAGTATTATGATGGTTGGCGGATTTATCGCAATATTCTATATGGGGCTTAAGTTAATGCTACAATTAAATATTTTCTCTCCCATAATTTTTCTCTTATCAAAATGCGGAATTGATGAGCAAGTTTCGGCATCTCTAATAGCAGGAATGATTGAGGTTACAACAGGCCTTAGCATACTAGGTAGTAGCTCAATTGAACTAAAACTTTCAACTGTTCTAGCATCTGTTCTTATATCATTTGGAGGACTGTCTATACACGCACAAGCCTTTTGTTACCTTAAAAATTTCGGACTAAAATATTCTCACTTTTTAAAACAAAAAGTAACCCACGCAATATTATCTGCGTTAGTTACTTTACTAATAATTTTATTAATTTAATATGCTATGCAATTATTAAAAATACTCTTGTATATAGCAATTTTATTACATTTTAATAATAGATATCAGCAATCAACATTTTCAATTTGTCATATAATCTTTTATGCTTTTTATTCTTGCCAAGTTTATACTCAAGTGGCACAAGTAAAGCATTGATTATAATCAATTCTTCCAAATGCACTGCTCTACTAAGAGCCTTAAGAACAATCAATAATTCTTCCTTGTCGGTGAACTTAATTTTGATATCTTCATTGATAGCGTTTTGCATTTCTCCGATAGTTAGTATTAGGTTCGCAAATAGAATTTTGGTATTATCATTTGCTTTAACTTCTTCTTCCTCATTGAAAGACATTTGATTCTGAAGTTCGCTATCTTCTACCTCTACAGAGTTACCATTATCATCAATACCTAGCAAGTTCTTCACTGCTGTTTTATATTCAACCAAAACAAGCAACGCAAAATTATTATAACTAATGTTATAACCATCAATGCTATAGAAATTGTCTGTAACGAAAGTTTGCAAATTGATATTTCTCTTATCAACCTCAAGAAGTAGACAAGTAACGAAAGCAATTATATCTTTCTCTTCCTCAGGCATACGGAAATAACCACCATTGTTAGGATTACTAGCTTTGCAATAATCTAACATTTTAGCAAACTTAAATCCAACCATACAATCGGAATACAATTTATACAAAGTTTCACTACCAACAACACTCTTAAGGATATTAGCAACCTTTGTATCAGATAGAATAAATCTACCTTCAATCATCTCATTACAAGCATTAAAAAACGCTACTATATTTTGTTTTTCATCATCTGTAAATTTCATACATTTCTCCTACATACATTTTTATTTTAACCGAATTAATATTTTAAATCAAATATTTTCTCGACTATAAGTATAAAAATAATATTAAATTAATAGAAATCACCTATTTTTTAAATAAAATAATTATAATATTTGACACAAAAACATTTAAAAAAATATATATTTTGTGGTATACTAATTTCGATATTGATTGACTTTAGGAGAAAAGATGGAAATAGAAGACGATTTTACCCAGAAAATAAAGTTGCTTTTTATTCTAGAAAGAATGGAAATACCACTTACCTTAAACAACTTAGTAGATATATGTACCGCTACCAATTCTTGGTTCGCATACTTTGACCTAATCAAATACCTACAAGAATTGATTGAAATTGGATTTGTACTAGAAAAGAAAGAGCAAAGCACCGAGAGCAAATACTGCATCACTGCAGATGGAAGAAGTTGCCTTGGACACTTTGAATATAGAATTAAGAAAAACAATAGAGAAGAAATTATTGCTTTCACTCAAGAGAATAGACTTCACTTAAAGAGAAGCCAAGAATATCTATCTGAGTACTACAAAAATGAAGATGGCACATATACTGTAGTTCTAAAAATCAAAGACCCTGCTGCAATCGACTTCCTATTATCTATGAAATTAAAGGTATCTAATAGACAAATCGCACTTGAAACTAGCAAAAAATGGATTTCAAAAGCACCTGTAATATATGAAAATGTATACAGCAATCTATTAGATGTATAAAGGAGAAAAATAGATTTATGCAAACATATATAACTAGAGGCACTTGTTCTAGAAAAATCAATTTCGAAGTTGAAAACGGTATTATCACCGCTTGTGAATTTGTTGGTGGTTGCGCTGGTAACACCCAAGGAATTGCAAAACTTGTTGTTGGTATGAAAGTAGAAGATGTTATTGCCAGAACACAAGGTATACAATGTCGTGCAGGAACTTCTTGCCCAGACCAATTATCAAAAGCCTTGACACAATATTTACAAAATAACAAATAAACAAAAAACTTGTGGAAATCCCACAAGTTTTTTATTTTTAACTATTTAACAAGTTCAGCAAGTAATGCTCTATTTTTCTCTAACTTTTCTTTCTCTGTATCGATTAATTTTGCTGGAGCTTTAGCTACAAATCCTTCGTTAGCAAGTAACTTCTCACTTCTCTCGATTTCTGCTCTTAGTCTAGCAATCTCTTTCTCAATTCTTTCTTCCTCAGCTTTGCTATCTACCATACTGTCAAGAGGTAGAGCAACAACCATATCATTGAAAGTCAAAATTACAGAATTGTCTGAGAATTCTCCCTCACTCGCCACAATCTTAATCTCATTAGTAAGAGCCATCTTACTAATATATTTCAAGCAATCATTATAGTTCTCAGAATTCTTAAGTAATACTTCTGCATTAATCTTTTTGTTATCAGGAACTTTCTTCTCTGCTCTAATATTTCTAATTGCTCTAATAATAGACATAACTTCATCAACAACTAGAGCATCACTATAACTTTCGCCAACTGTTGGCCAGTTAGAAATCATAATGCTTTCATCGTGATTAGGAAGTTCTAGATAAATCTTCTCTGTAACAAATGGAATAAATGGATGAAGAAGTTTCAACATTGTTGTAAGAACATATACAAGTGTTGATGCAGTTCCTTCTTTATTCTCATTAATGTCACATTTACTTAGTTCAATATACCAATCACAGAACTTAGTCCAGAAGAAATCACTTAAATCACTTGCAGCCATACCGATATCATATTTCTCGAACTTCTTATCTACACTAGAAATAATCTTATTAAGTTCAGTTAGTATCCATTTGTCTGCTTTAGACAATTTAACTTCAGTAATAGGTTTGATATCAACACCCTCGATTTGCATAAGAACATAACGAGAAGCATTCCAAATTTTATTAATAAAGTTTCTAGTTAAGATAACTTTCTTCTCTGAGAATCTACTATCTGATTGAATAGCAACTCCATCAAATACACTAAATCTAAGCGCATCAACACCATACTTCTCAATCATCTCGATTGGGTCAGTACCATTGCCTAGAGTTTTACTCATCTTACGACCATTAGCATCTTTAACGATACCATTGATAACAATATCTTCAAAAGGAATTTCACCAACATACTCAAGACCTGAGAAAATCATTCTTGCTACCCATAGGTTAATAATTTCTCTAGCTGTAACCATTACATTAGTTGGATAGAAATATTTAAGTTCTTCAGTGTCATCTGGGTATCCAAGAGTACTAATTGGCCACAAAGCAGAACTGAACCAAGTATCTAATTTATCTAGTTCTTGAGTTAAGTGCTTGCTTCCACACTTTGGACATACAGTTGGGTCAGTCTCTTCAACAATAACTTCACCACAATCATCACAAGTAAATAGCGGAATATCGTGTCCAGACCAAATTTGACGAGAAATACACCAGTCTTTGATATTATACAACCAATTTAAGTATGATTTCTTATATTGCTCGTCCATAAAGCGAACCTTGCCCTCTTCTACTACCTTGATAGCAGGTTTAACAAGTTCATCCATTTTAACGAACCATTGACTAGAAATCAAAGGCTCGATTACTGTTTTACATCTCTCACAATGTCCAACATTATGTGAATAATCTTCAATTTTTACTAGGTTACCTTTCTTCTCTAAATCAGCAACGATAACATCTCTTGCTTCTTCTCTAGTAAGACCTTGGTAGCTACCAGCAAGTTCGTTCATAATTCCGTCATCACCGATAACTTTGATTACCTCAAGATTATGTCTAAGACCAACTTCAAAGTCGTTAGGGTCGTGTGCTGGAGTAATTTTAACAACACCAGTACCGAAATCCATTTCAACATAGTCATCAGCAACAAC
>JAZLDP010000115.1:0-11829 GCA_045614835.1 Clostridia bacterium
TTACTACTAGCAATTCAGAGAGTATGCAACTTAACTTGTTGCACGGTCAAACAATTGTGTTTGATACCAAGTTCAAAATTAAAGATATTTTGATTGGAACTTCTGCTGATATTGCGGAACATAAGGCTTACTTAGAGGCTGAAACAGGTCCGTTAAAGGTTAATCAATATGCCTTTGCAGGAACTCTATTCAAAGAGATTTCTTCTAGTAATGAAACTGTTTATAGTGAAGGCAATTCTTATCTTCAAGTAAAAGGTCAAGATGGTAACCAAGTTACTTATACAGATATTTCTGTTAATGTAGCAGAAAACTTAAGGGTTGGTGGTGTTACTCTTTCTAGAAGAGAAGAGCAAAAAGGTAACCTATATTATATGTATTATGAGGTATCTGGTACTACTATTAGTAATAATACATATATTAGATTAGATGTAGATTATTATTATAATGAAAATGGTCAAATGGTTGTTGGCAAAGATAATATGTATGTATTCCCATATTATGTTGATATTCAAATTATCATTAATGATAACTCAACTTATGACCATCCAACTCCAATTGAAACTCAAGAAGATTTGTTAAGAGCTTGTAATGTAGAGGGTGGTAACTTTATATTACTTAACAATATTGAGTTAGTTGATTGGGCTCCTCAAGAAGCGTTATTCGATACTCTTGATGGTAATGGATATATTATTAAAATAAATAGTTTCGATTTCTCAAAAGTTTGGGAAGAGAAAGAGGCTAGTGTAGGTATTTTCTCAACAGTTTCTGAAGAGACTATGCTTAAAAATATTACAGTAGATGTTGGCCCACTTTTAAAGACCGAAACAGATATGTTAAATGATATTTCTGCTATGAGGGCATCTTCACAAAGTACTTATAAACATTCTACTGATAAGATTGATTTAGGTTATATAGAAGAACTTAATTTTGGTGTTGTTGCAGGTTTAAATAAAGGCGCAATTACTAATGCTAAAATTATTTCTACTTCTGCTAGTTCCGAAAGGTTATATCTACATATTCAAACAACTCTTGGATATATGGATAACAAACTTGTTGTATCTAATATTGGTGGTATTGTTGGACATAATGATACTACTGGTGCAATCAGTAATTCGTTTGCAGGTGTAAGTATCAATGGTGTTGAGTGTACAGAAGTCGAAAATCCTTCTGGTGACAAAGAAAGACATTATGAGTATTGGATTGAAGGAATTAAGACTGCAAGTGATGATAAACTAAGCAACTTGATAGATGTGTTAGAAAATATTAGAATTTATCCATTTGTTATTGCTGGTGGTAATAATATTGCTGGTATAAGTTCTATTAATGATGGTGTAATTAGTAATACTTACGCTAAAGGTCTAGGTATATATAACTCATTCCCATCAGTTGGTGATAGTGCAACTGCTGGATTGGTTGTTAGAAATAATAACCTTATTACAAGTGCATTTGTTGAAGGAAATGATATTGTAGGATTTAGAGCAGAGCCTAATGAGTTTATGATTGAAAGTACAGGTTATATTGGTGGACTTGTATATGAAAATAATGCAACTATCGAAAACTCTTATACCAATGCTTATCTTCAAACTCTAAGTTCATTCTTAGGTGGTTTTGTATACATAAATAACGAAAACGGTTATATTAAGAATGCTTACTCTACAGCTGTTAATAGAAACAGTCTTGCAACCGGTCAGTTTACTGGTGTTAAACAAGGTGTAGTACAAAACTTCGGCACTTATGAGAATTGTTATTATTTGGTTGAAGGAGAACAATTCGAGAACATTAATGAGAGCGCTCAAGCAATCATTGAAAGTGCTAATAAGTTTGATGAAACAAGTTCTTGGTCTGGCTTCTCATTTGTATCAGGTGTTAATGTTGATGGTATTTGGAATTTAGAGAAAGGTCAAACTCCAAAAATTCAAACAACTTTAACTGACACAGTTTCTTTCAGAAGACTTAGCGAAGTTGAATACAATGAAGCTAATGGCGGAACAATTTATAATTATACTTATAATACCTATTATTTAGGTACAAAAGAAAACCCATTACTTATCGACAAAGAAGAGAACTTCGATAAATATATCATTGATAGTTCATTTGATTATGGTACAGGAAGCAAAATATTTGGTTATAGCTCTTCAGAATATGCAGTAAGATATGTAAGAGTAGTTAATAACCTTAATTTTGAAGAAATTACCACAGCAAAAGAATATGATGGAACTTATTTATACAAAGTTACATTTGCTGGTGTGTTAGATGGTAATGGAATGACACTTGCTAACTTAAATATTAACACAGACAATACTGGTCTTGATAACTTTGGTTTATTTGCTCAAATAGGATATGAGAGTTCTACAACTAAAGCAGTAGTTAAGAACTTCACAATGACTGTTAGAACTTATAAATCAACAGGTAACTCTAGTGCTGGTATGCTTGCTGGAACTATTGTTAATGCAAGTGTAGTTAATATCAAATTAAATGGTAATAACCAAACTGTTAGTGCAATTAATACCGCAGGTGCATTGGCGGGTGCTGTTTACTCAACTAACGGTGTAATTATTACTCTTGCTGATATTGATATTGAAAATGTTGTTGTCGAGGCTACTTATAGTAGTTTGAGAGGAACTTTAAATAGTAGAAGTGAAGATACAGGATATTTCTTCAAGAAGTTCACTGTAGAGAGTGAGGGAACTCAAACTTCGAAAGATAATCCTCACGACTTCAAGAGTTTATATGATAGTCAAACAAAGACAACAAAAACATCTTTGGCTGCACGAAAAGAAGTTTCTTATGCTGGTATTGTTGCAGGATTTGTACTAGCAAACAATTCAACTATTGAACTTGCTCTAGACAAGAGAATTAATGATTATAGAACTAAAGCTGAACAAAGTACTATCAATAATATTGTTGTAAAGGGTAGTGCTATTGTAAGTACAGCCGATAACTCCGGTGGATTATTTGGTTATGTTGGTGAGAAGACTTTAGTTAGGAATTCTAAATTGATTGTTTCAGATAGCCAATTATTGAAAGGATTTAATAATATTGGTGGAATAGTTGGTGAGAACCACGGTATTATTGAACAGTGTTCTGTTGAGTATGATGCTAAAACACAAGCAGAATATGATGCAACCTTAATTGATAATGATGCTAAAAATGGAACATTTAACTTATTTGATATGAGTACTGGTGAACCTTACTATGTTGTATCTGTTGGTGGTATTGCTGGTAAGTCAGAAAACGGTGTAATTATTGATAGTTACACTACAGTCAATGTTATCAAAAACTTGTCTTATATTGCAGGTGGTATTGTTGGATATTCTGAGGGTTATAACTACTTAGGATATGTATACAACACTGGTGCAGTTATGGGTCTATATGTTATTGGTGGTATTGTTGGTTTCCAAGTAAGTGATGTTACAAGTGAAGAGGATACAGGTAATGTAATTCCAGATAGAACTTTGGTTATGGAAAATGTTGTTTCTCTAACTAACTGGAATGCTTATAACGAGACTATCAATGTTAGAAATACAATAACAACTAGATTGTTCGAAAACTATAAATATATGTATAAAAATTCTGGTTCTTACTATAATTTCTATTTGAAGATGCCAGAGGTTGGTAATGCTCCAATTAACTACAGAACTGCTCTTTATGACTTCAATAAAGATGGTAATGTTGACAACCAAGATTTGATTGATTTACAAGAAACTTATAGAATTGGTCATACTAATTACTATGTAGGTTCTGTAATCGGTAAGGCTATGCTTAGAAGTGGGGAAAGTAATATTAGCAACTCAGCAAAAGATAATGATGAGACTGCTCCACAAGATGCAAATAGTCATATTATCTATAGTAATAAAGTTCTTAATAGATTATATAATTATGAAACTAATAAGAATAACAGTAGTAATGTCTTTAGTTCAACCTTTGGACTTGTAACAACTACAGGTGAGGTTGAAAGTGGTAGTAGAGAAGATAATTACTTCAAGGTTAGTTTCGTAGTTGAGGGTGGTCAAGACCTTAATATCAATTCCTTGAGCTATAGGGTGGCTTATCATACTCCTAAGGTTGAAGATGGTTATACTGGAATTAAATTCAATGAGTATCAAATGATTGATGCGACTGCAGAAACTGGTACAAATTATGTCGACAGATTTGACTTCAATCAATTATTTACTTCTCAAGAATATAAACAACAACTTCTTGGTAAGTCATATACTGGTGTTGAGTTTAATGAAAACGAAGAAATAATTGCTTGTAAAACAACTAAGAATATCTTCAATAGTGGATATAACGACAATAGACACTCAGCTGGTAGTAGTGGTCATTTCATTGATGATAAATTAGTTTGGAGTATGCAATACTTCACTGAAAGAAATGGTTCTAGAAAAATTGGTTATAGACCTAACTTTGCTAATGGATTGACTCCAGGTAGGGAAGTTATTGATAGTCCAGAAAAATTAACAAAAGCCTTTACAAATAGTTCAAGTGGTAAAACTTATGAAATAACAGAAGATATAACTATTAATGTTTCTAATGTTAAAGGTGATAAGTTCATTAACTATGTTGGAAGTATTAAATCAATGTATATTGGCGCTAAAGGTGCTAATAAAACCGAAAAAGCAGTTATTACAATTAATATGCCAAAAGAACCTGAAACTGGTAAGCGAAATTATCTTGCTACAATCTTCAAGATTTGGTCAGGTGCAACCTTTAATAATATTAAATTTGTAATTAATGTTAATAAGGATATTTATAGAGAATTAGAAGTTGCTGATACTAACTACGGTATTCTAGCAAATACTCTAGATGGTGTATATTTAGTAAATTGCGATTTTGAGATTAATCTACAAAGTAAATTTATTGTTAATGCTGTAGGCTCTAAGAGTGGTGAAGAAAGTCAACACGCATACTTTGGTGAAAATGTAGGTGTTCTATTCGGAGCGGTAAATAACTCAGATATCTCTAATTGTAATTTCAAAATTAATGTATTTAACATTGAAATTGATAATCCAGTTGTTAATAATTTTGGCTTACTAGCTGGTAGAATTAATGGTTCTAACATTGTTAATTCTAAATTTGAGTTAGTAACAACTAATCCTAGCAAAGACATTAATGTTCTTGTTGTTAGAAGTGCGCCAACATTGAATATTGGTGGTATTGCAGGAACAATCTTGAATTCTAGATATGTAACTAACGAGATGGTATGGCCTGTTGGTTATAATAATAAAATTGTTGTAACAGACAAATGTGACAATTTAGTTAAAAATATTGGTTCTATGTTTGGTAATGCTAACCAACTTAATATGGCTGGATTTAGCGATAATTCTAAGAATAAGGTAATGAGTTTGAGTTATTTGCCTGATAATGCTCTTAACTTAGATGAACTTAATGTAGCTGCAGTTGCTGGTAAAGCAAATTCGACTAGAATTGATACTTTTGTAATAAAGAATGTAGAAAACGCAGATAAATCAGTATACACAATCACACTTGATAATAATGAAAGAACAGATGTGGTGGTTAAGAAAAACTTATCTATTGGTAGTATGATAGGTTATGATAATGGTTCATCTCAACTTGGTAGGTTAGGTGCGGTTGCAAGTTATATTGATATTTATAGCGAAATTAACTCTTATTCGGCTAATGTTGGTGGATTAATTGGTTATTCTTATGGTTCTAACCAATTGATAACAAATGGCTTGTATGATGGTAGAATTGAAGTTATTAATCAGCAAGAATACAAGGAAGAAAATAAGGTTATTGAAGGAAAAGAGGTTACAATTATAACAGAGGCTGACACTATTGTTGGTGGTATTGTTGGTAACTTGTTTGGATATGGTGCTCTTGATTCTGTTGTATTTAGTGGTAATATCAAAGTTACAACTGCAGGAAATGATAAACAACATACCAATACCTATTTAGGTGGTATTCTTGGTTTAGCCAATGCAAACTCTAAGATTAGCAATTTTGCATCAATTGGTCTATTGTATGCTAATAAAGACACCTTAGATGAAACTGATGGTAGAGTATATATTTCTGGTGTTCTAGGTTATAATAAGGGTATCTTTACTGGTAGTTATGGATATTCATATATTAACCTTATTCCTGATGATGATACTACTCCAGTTAAGTCCAAGGCTGAGTTGTCTGCAATTACCAATGGTATGGTATCTGTTGTAGATAGTAGTGTATTCTATGCTCAAGAGTTTATGGGCAATAACTACAATAACGACAATAAATTCATTGGCTTTGGAATGGGTGATTTGTATGGTACTATATCTCAATATTCTAATATCTCTAAGTTAAACGATAGTACTGCTTTCTATATTAAGAAAGAAAATGATAAAGGCGAAATAATCGAGGAAACTAAAGGTTTAGAAACTATTGGTACAATGCAAATGTTTATTCCTATTACGCTAAAGGGCTTAATTTGTAATGAGACCAGAACAAACTTACACAAGTTTAATCCTAATGTTATTAGTTCTTCAGTAACAGGAACAACATTACCTAAATACTATAATGTTATTGTTGATAATTTAAATAATGCTACTATTAATACTATTCCAGATAGACATATTGTGTCAGGTAAAACTATGGCTGATGGTAGCAAGGTTGAAATGTATATCAGAAATAACGCAACAGGTACTGGTTCAACTAAATGGTTTGTAACTAATAATAATGGTATACTTTCAAATGTTTACTTAAAAGTAGGTGAGAATAAGTCTACTGGTATTGAGATTAATGATGTAGCACTTGTTTCTCAAAATAATGGCGTTATCACAAATTGTTATGTGTATGGTTTAACCAGTTGTAATTATGTATTTGCCCTTAATAACGCTGGTAAAATCTATTCTTCAGCTTCTGCAGTTAAGTATGTTAATCCAGATGGTTCTAAGGAAGAATTGAAGTTCCTATATGCTTTTGTTAAGAATAATACTACTGATGCTGTAATCTATGATAGTTATTCTTCTAGCTTCGGTTATACAGAAAGTGGCCAGAAAAAGCATATTACTAATGTTGCAATGGTTGATGATAATGATGGTGTAATTCAAAACTCTGCTTATTATCTTCCTGAAGAAATGTCTTATGATAATGTATTAATTGGATATGCAAATCCTAATAATGGTGAGGGCGGTACTCTTAATAAAGATACTGGAACAACTCCTAACTGTTATTTGAGCCACTTGCCTAAGAACCTTATAAGCAGAAAGAACAAGTTCTATGAAGAGAATTCTCATATTCAAATATTAGGATTTAAAGAACCTGCTGGTTCAATTGTTATTAGAATTTATATGTCTTATAATGGTGGTGCTTATACCGAAATCACAAGTGTTAAGCAGTTGCAAGAAAATATTACTGACTACACAAAGAATGATGATAACGATAAGAAACCAAACTACAAGTTGAAATATGAGTATGATTTCTATGTAAAAGAAGACAAAATGCCAGATTATGAAGTTGTAAGAATTTGCAATACAAATGACTTTGCTAACTATATTGATAGTCTAACAGGTGGATATATTCCTGAAGGAACAATTGTAATGTTTACTAACAACTTGAATAAGTCTAGCAATACTCATATATTAGAGATGAATCCTTCTAGATTAAATGAAATAAATGTTAGCAAAAATGCTGCATTAATCGGTATTAATACAGAGGGTGATGGTTCTCAAAATATTGTACTAGAATTTGGTAAATATCAATCTGGTGGTACTTATGAACAACAAAATATGCAACACGCCTTTATTCAAGACAATAGGGGTGTAATAACAGGTTTTGATATTCATAATCTATACTTGTCTACAATTACTGAAAATGCTAGTTTAGCCTTTGCTCCAATTATTACCAATAGTGGTGTAATTAATAATGTTAATTTAGAAAATATTGAGGTTTCTTCTGCAGTTAGAAGTCATGTTGCCGGACTAGTGGCTAGTAACGAGGAAAATGCTCAAATTAGAAATTGTATTATTAAAGGATTAGGTCTATCTAGTAGAAGATATGTTAACTTTATTTGTACTAGCAATAAAGGCTTTATCTATACAGATACAGTGTACTGTGAAAGTCATTCTTTCAGAGGAAACTTGTATATAGGTGGGGTGTAAATAACTGCTATGCAAAGTTAATAAAAACAACTAAAAAAGTGGCTTTTTGCCACTTTTTTGTTTTTGTATTCTTCTTTGATTTTGTTTTGATTTTTGTCATAAAGTCCTTATGTTTTTGCAGTGTTTTTAGGGTGCTTTTTGTGGTGCTTTGGGGTGATTTTTACAAAATGTTTGATTGCTTATTTTTGCTTATTAATATTTTAAAAATATGGCTTAATAAAGGTGTTTTATTGTGTTTTGTATTTTTGTTGTTTTTTATGTTTTTTATCTTTGAAAAAATATGCGAACAAATGCGAATTGTGTAGATATTTGTTTGACTTGGATTATATATTCTAATATAATTATATAGAGATATTATTTTATTATTATATAATAATAAAAAATTAAATTTATCTTAAAATAAAAGTACAGGGAATTTGTATATGAGAACTTGGAAGAGAATTTTAGTAATAATGATTATGTTATTAGTGTCAGCAATGACATTTTTTGCGTGTGGGGATAAAGACCCTTATGCAAATATGCAGATTGTTGTTGTTGAGACAACTGGCTTAGGAGAGGACAATACATTTGTATTATCTGATGCTTCTTCAGATAAGACTTTCCAGATAGTGGCTACTGTTGATGGAGTAGAAGATGGTGTATCTAAGAAGATATCTGCTACCTCATCTAACAATGGTCTAGTATCTGTTAAGTCAGTTAAGACAGTAGATGGCTACACAACTATCAAGTGCGCTTTTAATGTTTCTGCTGGTAGTGATGTGATTAGCAATAAGGCAACTATTGTTCTTAAGACTGAAGAGGGTAACAAGACTTATGACTTCAATGTTAATCTTGTTATTCCACTTAAGGGTATGAGTGTTAACTTAGAACAAATATTTATTGCTAAAGGTCAAGTTGTTTCTTTAGAAGAATATCCTAATCTTGTTCAATATATTCCAAGCAATACTACAGAGAAAGGCTTTACTACTATTGCTACTCCTGTAACTGCTTTTGGAGAGGGTTCATTTATTCCTGCTATCAATGAATATATGACAAATAATCCTGGTAAGATATACATTGATAATCAGCAAGATGTTGAGAGTTTCTATTTGGAAATAACTAGTAACAATATTTCTTCTCTAACAGGTATCAAAGAAAGCGATAAGGTATTAGTAATTGTTCTTGAGCCAATGAATACTGATGCTTTCGGTGTTCAATGGAATGGAGACTTCAGTGAGGGTGCTCTTAATCTATATGATGAAGATACCAAGACCTTAACTCTAGTTATCAACTCTGACGACCATTATAATTATCACGAGGCTGACCTTCAAGTTACCTTTAATGACCAGCCTCTAAGTTCTATCAAAAATTCATATACAATTATTAATGCAGAAAATGAAGTCGTAGATACAGAATATCGTATGTATTCGACTTATGTTAAGAATTTATCTTTTTACCATAGAGATGGAGAAAAGAAAGTTGCCAGACTAAATACAAATGGTAAACTTAATTTAGTTAAATCTTCTTCTTTGGGTGTAGAAGATGAATTGTTTACAGACAATGATTTAATCGCAGGAACCAAGCTTGAGAGTGATGATGCTTTCAAATTCTCTCAAAGAGGTAAGCCTGGTGAGTATACATTAACTTTCATTATTGATTATTATTTCTGTGAAGGATTATATACTCCTTTCACAATTGATATCAAAGTTATTACTGCAGCTATGCCAAGTGAGATTAAACTATTCTCTCCTAAGTTTGATATTGATAATGCAACTAATGAAGACTTAGGTTATGGCGACAATGATATTGTTCTATACAGCAACGGAAACGGAACACAAGTTAGAGTAGTTGTATGGGGTAATGGTGGAGTTATTCAAAATCAAGCAGTTGAAGTTGCGGTTAATGATGCCAACATTTCTATCACCAAAGACTCTATGGATATAGTTGTTGATGGTGTAGCAGTTGAAAATTGTTTGAGCGAAGATGTTCTTACAATCAAGAAGACTGGAGAGATGACAGGAGATGTAACACTAACTATTACAAGTGTGTATTTCCCAAGTGTTTATAAAGTTGTTACTTTGAAATATATCAATGATAACACATCAATTTCTTTCGCTAATAGAAATATTATGCTTAGTCACGAAAATTTCAGTGCGGACTCAACTACCAAGAATAGAGATATTGCTTTATTCACTGGTGCAGAAGGATTTATTATTGCAAGTGGTCTTCCTACTATTGATGGTACTGAAGAAATTGATTATTCTACTTTAACTTTCGAATTAGAAAATGGCAAAATTAATTCAGATGGAAGTATCGAGAATAGTTACTTAAAAGTTAAATTCGAAATTCTTGCAAAAGATTGGGTAATTACTGTTAAGAACTTAATTGGTACAACAAGAATGACTGTTATAACTGCTAATGGAATTAAGGCTCAAGCAGACCTTGTAATTTATTATCCAATTGACAACCCATCATTCTTTAAGATGCAACTTGTTAACTTTGAAAGTCAAAGAAACAGTCAGTATGATATGTCATCTGGTATATTTAATTATGAATATTCCTTCAATAATGATGTTTATCACTTTGCAGGAATAAGCGGACAATACACCAACTTATTCAAAACCAAGTTGTTGCTTGGTGAAACTTATGATTTCTACTATATGTTAGGTAATCAAAGATATGATAACTTAACAGGCATTATGACTATTGGTGCTCCATCTTCTAGTAATAATAGTTGTGTATCAGTAGTTGGCAATAGTATTCTTGTTAATAGATATACTGAAAACAAAGTAACCTTGATTTTCACATTTACAACAACTGTTGAAAAACAAAAAATCGTTATTCCTATTGAAGTTACTATTGAGAGAATTATTGAGAGTGTAAGTGCTAACGCTGCAACTCATACAATTTATGATATGAATACTCTAGATAGTGAGTATGTTAAGAATGCTAATAATCAAGCCTATAGAGATTTGTATGGTAAAGCAAAAATCCAATTAACTATTAACCCTACAAATGCTACAACTAGAAAGAAAGATAAAGATGGCAAATTCGTACCTATTAATTGGAGAGTTGGAGATGGTAATGGTACAACTTTTGAACTTGAAGATGTAGACACAGTTAATAGGATTTATATTTATTCTGGTCTAGGTGATGCTCTTATTGTAGTAGATGTAGATGAGAAGAATGATTTATATGCAGAAGTGTATTTAAGTGGACTTGGCGTATATTACAGCTTTGACTTTGTAGTGTCTGCTGATATTCCTCAAGAATTTACAACCGCTCAAGGAGAACTAGTTTCATCTACTATTCCTGTAGATGTTGATGTACATGTAACTAAGGCAAGTAGTGTTTCAGCTATTGCATTAGGCTTATTCAATAATAGCCATACTTTCGATATTAGAGATATGACATTGTCTGGTGGCGCATATGTTTCTGGTAACACAACTGAATTTGATTATGAATTGGTTGCTACAGATAATACTTTTGAAATTATCAATAGAGACATTGTATTCTATACTCCTAACACTGATTTGGGTGTAGAGTTAACTGCTGAAGGTAAAATTAAAGTTACATACTATAAATCAACCGGTCAACAATATATCGAAAGACCACATTATACTTTCTATGTGGTTTCAACTAACGGAACTAAACTTAGCACTGCAGGTGTTCAGGCTTCTACCATTTATGCTAATATAGATGATTATTACACAGCTTATGAGGCAGTAACCATCAAAGTTGCTAATGGTAT
>JAZLDP010000116.1:0-3036 GCA_045614835.1 Clostridia bacterium
AAATTGTAAACGCTCCTGGATATGGAGACATTGTCCAAGACTTGGATACTGAACCAGATAGATTACCAGAACCACTAACAGTTACACTATAAGTTCCTGCATTTGTAGCAGATGTTGTTCCACTAAGAGAAGCTGTTCCTACAGAGTAGCCATTATATGTACAACTAGCTACGGAGGTTGATTGTGAATTACCATTAAAGGTTCTATTAGTTAAAGATATAGAACAACTGCCAATACTTAATTGTGTGATTGACCAAGAAACTGATTTGCTACCAGTTATTGAAGAACCATCACCAGAAACCGTTATACTATATGTTCCGACATTAGTTGCTGAAGTTGTTCCACTAACTGAATATTTTGAAGTTGGAAGAGTATATGCTGTACCACCTACCGAACCAGTTATTTTACTAACAGATACAGATTGAGCTGCTCCATTATATGTAAGAGAAGTTGCAGACAAATAAACATCTACTTTACTCATAGGACGAGCAAGAACTTTCCAAGAAGTACTTACACTACCAGTATAATTACCTGCAGAATCATTATATGGAACTATATACATTGTATATGTACCAACACTGGTAGCATAATAGTTACCCATACTACTACTACGAGCAGAATCAGGGTTCCAAGAACCCTTATAACTATCTGAAACAGTTATACTAGAATATGCATTCCAAATACTTGTTCCAATATAGTAGTTACCTGAACCACCAGAATAATATGCGCCATTGATAGTAGCACCACTAAAAGATTTTTGGGAAATTGTACACTTTACAGAACCAATTCCAACACTAGTTCCATTGTTGTACGAACTTACACTTGTATATGCGTAAAGAGTTAAAGTGTATGTTCCAGCATTTGTACCAGAAGTCGAAGATGTACAGCCATAGGAAGAACCTAACGATTTTCTGTAACCTTTAGCAGTAAATTTATGAGACAATGTATTATAATACCAACCGTTTGTAGTAGTAGGAATTGTTGAAGCATAATTAGTAGAATCCAATATAGAAGCTGTTCCAGCAGCAAATGGATTAACTACCGTTACCTCTCTTTCAACATAATCGGCATACATACCTTCACCACTAACAACAATGGTTGGCTCTTCATTATCTAGAGTAGCATCAACCCTATAATCTAAACCAGGAACTAATCTTTCATTATTGATAGTGACAATCTCTGTTGTATTATCAGATGAAGATTGTTCAAGAACTGCTTTAGATAAATCATAAGTCCCTCTGTTAGCATTAGTTAGAATTAATGAAACTTTTCCACTATCTAAATCATAATCATTATAATCAATATATAAGCCGAACACAGTGTACTTATCTGTAAACTCTTCCATAGTTTTAGCATCGGCAATAGTAGTTTCGTTAACTGGTGTTAACTCTAGAATAGATAATCTGAAGTCTTCGCCATAATCATTAATATAAAGACTATTCAAATACCATTCAAAACCGTGAAGAGTAACTACAATGTCTTGAGTACTAGCTTTAGCAGGATATGCAGTATTTTTGTAGAAACCTGCAGGAACAGTCTTGCTATTAAGAGCAAGTCTATCCATACCCTCCTCAGCCATAGCATCTATCTTAGAAGGTGTAACAAGGTCGCTACCATAGATATACCTCTGCAATATCGCTAAGTTATCACTATTGAAATGCTCTCCCTCGGCATTCCATAGTTCGCCTACTACTACGCTTGTAGGAGTAGTAGTTACTTCTGCATTAGCACTAAGTGGTCTTGCTACGAAAAAAGATACTACTAACATAAGTAATGCTAGAAGCAGACCAAGACCAATAACATAACCTCTCTTTTTAGAAGTTGTTTTTGCTAAGGCAATAGAATTAATATTTGATTTATTAGAATACATATTCTTTCTCCATCTTGTATATTTTCATTCTTTTTCTATGTAAATATGTGCATACAATCATTTGAGAAATTATCAAAAGACAATAGTTACACAATTTTACATAATACTTAACATAAGTATTATACCCTATTTTTTAAAAAGGTGTCAAACAAAATAATTTATAATATATAATATTATAACGAAAAATATAACCAAAAATAAATTTTAAAAATTTCGATATACTCATACAAAATTATACTGTTTTTCTAATACAAATCCCTACCTTACTCAACTAAATATAATCTAGACCAAAAAAACAATTTAAAAATTTCAACAAAAAAATAAACCCACGATAATCGTAGGTTTATTTTTTGATTTAAGACATATTATTTTGTAGATTTATTAGAAGTTTTCTTAGTGTCTTTCTTATTCTTTTTATCGAAGAATAGAACCACACCAATAACCGCTCCGACAATTAGAAGACCAACTAATGGCCATATAACAATTGCCCAATTGAAGCCATCTTCCTCCACTTCTTCTACAAACACGATAACATCTCTAAGTTCGCAATCGAATACAAATTTGCCATCTTCATAAGTATAGTTAATAGCTATAACTTCACCATTTCTAACAGCGTACATTCTTAGAGCATCACTTACTACAATGTCTTCTGCAGTTAAGGCTACTTTAACAGCATTAGAAGTTGCAGTATTGTTATTTGAAAGAACCACACCATCAGCAACGATATCAAAAGTATAAGCTCTTAGGTATCTACCACCTAGGTCAACATTATCAAGACCAAGTGCTGAAACAAATGCTTCTGCAGTCTCATATGTATTAACCTCGATTGTTGAACCACCAGCAAAGCCAGTATCTGAAGAAATAGTAACATTTGCATTTTCAATTACTTGAGATTTTACATTAAAGGTGATTGAATTAGCACCATCAATTACATAGTTGTTATCTGTAACGATTACTTCAACTCTATAAGAACCACCAGTAGTAATAGAATTACCAATTGTGCCGTTAGACAAGTTATGATATACAATGCTATAAGCATTCTCATAACCCTCAAGCAATCCTTCAACACCAACTGTGATTGTTTGGTTCTCACCATTTTCTGTTAAGTTAGCGTAATCACCGAAAGTAACTGTAATTGGTCTTGCTTTAACAATTCCCATACTCTC
>JAZLDP010000117.1:0-4143 GCA_045614835.1 Clostridia bacterium
GCTTCATAATTGGAAAAATCTTCCAATTACGAGTATTATGTGTAGCAAAGCAAAAAAAATTCGTAAAAAGTGAAAGAAATAGATTAAAAATATTTCTTGACGTTAAGAATTAAATATGTCTAATTGGAAAATAACTTCGAGTAAATGTGATGGTCTAAAAGGTTATAATATTGAAATAAAAGGAAGCTTCAAGAAAGAAGCAAATCCACCTAAAGTAAGTATATGGGTAAAATTGCTAACTGGTGCAATAATTGGCTTTGTTAATGGATTTTGGGGCGGTGGTGGAGGTATGATTTGTGTACCGCTGTTGCAGAATGTGATTAAACTTTCTGAGAAAAAAGCACACGCAACAACTTTGCTTATAATGCTTCCTCTTAGCATATCAAGTTTGATAGTTTATCTATTTAATGGAAACCTACCAATGCTTGATGCGATAAAAATAGGGATAGGATTTGTGATTGGTGGAGTTGTCGGTGCTAATATTTTAAAAAAGATTAGTAATAAATGGTTAGGTTATGTGTTTAGCATAATAATTATTGTAGGTGGAGTAAAAATGCTTATATGATGGATTGGATTTGTCTTGGAATTGCGGGGCTGGTTAGTGGAGTTGTTGGAGGAATGGGTATGGGTGGAGGAACTCTTCTTATACCAATCCTAAGTATTTTTTTAGGGTTTGCACAAAAAGATGCACAAGGAATTAATCTTCTTGTTTTTATTCCAATGTCTATAGTTGCTCTTGTTGTTCATATAAAAAATAAACTGGTTGATTTTCGGGTTGGAATACCTATAGTGTTGATTGGGGTTGTATTTTCTGTTGTTGGTTCTATGATTGCAAATAAACTTTCTAACAACAATTTAAGAACTTATTTTGGTGTTTTTTTGCTATTAGTAGGAGTGTTCCAATTTGTTCAAACATTTATAAATTCTAGAAAAAATAAAGAAGATAATGATGCAAAGGGGATAAAATTAAGAGTTTTAATTAAGTGAAACATTATCAATAAACTATGGTAATATGCTTGTCTAAAAAGTCTACATTTGTTAAAATGTGTAGAAAGGCAATTAAGTTAATAAGCAACTCTTGTTTGGTTGTTAAAACTTATTGTGCTTAATATAGGAGGATATTATGAAAGTTGACCAAAATACTTGTGTTGGCTGTGGTGCTTGTGTAGGAACTTGCCCAGTTGGAGCAATTGCTTTCAATGCTGAGGGTAAAGCAGAAATCAACCAAGATACTTGTATCCAATGTGGTGCTTGTGCAGGTACTTGTCCTGTAAACGCAATTAATTAATTTGAAAACCTTGATAAAAAGTCAAGGTTTTTTTATTTTGTATATAAAGTTTTATTTAAAAAGTGTGTACAAATCAAAAAAAATATGCTATAATTTTCGAAGATGGATAAGTGCGTACTAAATTATATTAGTATGTGCAAAAGACCTAAAGGAGATACTACATTGGAAAAGATTGCAGTTATAGAAATTAAAACTACCAGCGTACAATTAAAATTGATTGATATGGTAACAAATAAGTATTATCAACCTAGCAGAACAATTGAGATGCCTATCAATTTAATCAAAGATTTTTATACAGATATGTTTATCAAACCTACTGTTGTTAAAGAGATTAATGAAATTTTGAAGGTTTATAAACAAATTATTGATACTAGCGAGTGTGTTGAGACTATTTGTATTGCTTCAGATATTTTGACTGAGGCTAAGAACCAAAATGGTGTTCTTAATGAATTGTTGGTTGTTAACGGATTTAGATTTCAAGTTATGAACGAGGAAGAGAAGGTTAACGCAGTATACACATCAGTTATTAATAGTTTCAATAAACCAAAGGGTGTTATTGTTGATGTTGAAGACTATAATACTCAAGTTGTTGTATATAATAGAAGAAATATTCTAGCAACTGCTAATATTCCTTTTGGAAGTGTTAGTCTACTAGAAGCTAATAACGATAAAACCTTTGAAGAAAGAGAGAATTTAGTTATGGCTAAAGTCAAAGAAATCTTCGAAGAGTGTGGAATTGTTGAATCGTTACCTGAAGAATACGAAGTTATTGGTGTTGGTGATGTGTTCAAAGACTTTGGTGTTGTATGTCGTAAGGCTAAAAAATACCCAATTGAGTTGGCTCATAACTTCCTTGCTAACAAAACAGACTTTGAGAAAGTTTATAACCTAATCAAAGGCTATGATGTTAATTCTTCAACCAAGATTAAGGGAATTGCTCTTCATAATAGCAAATATTTCCCAACAGGAATGCAAGTAATCAAAGCAGTGCTTGACAATTTTGATAGAGAAGATTTCTGTATTAGTAAATTAAATAAGGCAGATGGATTACTATTCCACAAAGTTATTCCTCTAACTATCGAGAAGCCTATCAGTGATACTTTAGGTTATAGTTTACAAATGTTAAATGAATTCTACGATATGAAGCCAAATAATTCACAACAAGTATATGAACTTGCTATGATATTATTCAAACAACTTAAGGTTCTTCATAAATTACCAAGACCTTATGTGAAAGTTCTAAGAATTGCTGCATACTTATCTAACGCTGGTTATAGAGTTGATTTGGATAATGCAGACAAAGTAGTATTTGATATTATTCAAAATAGTTCAATCTACGGTGTTGGTCATATTGAAATTATACTTGCTGCATTTGTAGCATTAAACAAGAACCCAGATAACTTTAATCTAAGTGAGTGGGTAAGATACAAAGAGTATTTGACTGAAGAAGACTTAGCTGCTGTTAAGAAATTATCTGTAGTACTTAAGATTGCAGAAGCACTTGATATTACTGGATTTGGTGCAGTTGATGATATTAGCTGTGATATCTTGGGTGATAGTGTTATTATGAAAACTATAGTTTCAAAAGATGCAACCTTTGAAATTAATTATACAATGTTATGTGGACCAGACTTCAAAAAAGCGTTTGGTAAGAATTTAGAAGTTTTATAATTACATTAATATAAAAAGTCCTCACTAATAATAGTGGGGATTTTTGTTTTGAAAAATAATAGTTTTATAGTAGAATAATAGAGTTGTTGAAAAATAATACATAAAATAATGTGTGAGAATTGGTATTGCCAAAATAATAAATGTGGTGTAATATTAATCTAAATTTAACACACAAAATAAGAGGAAGAAATAATGAAGTGTATTTATTGTGGAAATCAAGAAAGCAAAGTTCTTGATAGTAGAAACTGTGATGAGAATAATAGTATCAGAAGAAGAAGGGAGTGTCTTGCTTGTGGAAAAAGATTCACAACATATGAGACAGTGGAGAGAACTCATATATTAGTTGTTAAGTCTGATAAGAGTAGACAAGAATTTAATTCTGAAAAATTGAAAAGAGGAATTATTAGAGCTTGTGAAAAAAGACCAGTATCAATGTCTCAGATAGATACAATTGTAAGTGATATTGAGAAGGAAATTTATAATTCTCTTGACCAAGAAATTAACAGTGCTAAAATTGGTGAGCTTGTAATGAAACAACTAAAAAAAGTAGATGAAGTTTCTTACATAAGATTTGCGAGTGTTTATAGAAAGTTTGCAGACTTAACTCACTTTATGGAATTTATAAAAGAGTATGACAACAAGTAAAATTTAAGTCTTTGAAATTTTGTAAATTAAGCATAATAATTAGTTTGATAAAATTAATGCCATCATAAGAAATTATGGTGGTATTTTTTTGTTCCTTTTATTGTTAGTTCTTGTATTAAGTGTAGTGTGGTTGTTTGTGTTTATGAAAATAAATTGTGATAAATTTTAGATAGGGGTGGGTGTTGTTTTTTTACACTAAAAAAATTTTAAAAAGTATATTTATATTGTAGTATTTTTTTGAGTGTTTTATATTGGTTTTTTGTTGGTGTGTAGTGTGTGTGAAAATAAATATTTTTGAGCTGAATTTTGATTAATTTCTTTAAAAAATCGAAATGTAAAAATATTTATAAAAAGTAATAAATATACATTACTACATTTGATATGTTTGATTAATCAAAATAAATTAATTATTGTATTACAAAATAATATTGTGAAATATTAGTATTTTTAATACATATTAAATAATGTTAAAAAATACAATAGACAATATTTTTATGACAATAATTGTTTACATAATGACAATAACTATATACATAAAT
>JAZLDP010000118.1:0-4012 GCA_045614835.1 Clostridia bacterium
TTTCACACAAGTGATGGCGTTATGATGCCAATTATTGTAAATAAAGACTTTACTAGATACAAAGATTTATCGACCAACACCGTATACTCTAATTTAGGTAATGTTGAAGGTTATTATGCCATCAATAGTCAACTTCAAAAAGCTGTTGCAAATACACTTGGTGTTGATGTAGAGAAAGTATTACTAGACAGTTCATCAGACATGCTGTATAGATATGGTAGAGGTCTTATACCATTTTATTCAAGTATAACCCTACATAAATTTGGTTCTTATTTATCGGAACTTTCTAGATATGATAACAAATTTTATTACATTGATGACTTCTGTAAAAACACCGGAGCATCCCAATCTGAATTAACCAAAATAGCAAGAATTTTCACCAGACAAATTGAGAAACAACACGCTAATGAGGTTAAAAAATCTAAACTTGCTAAAGAATACCAAGAAGAACATTTGTCATTTTAACTAAATTGCACCAAAATATTGGTGCTTTTTTTGTGGATATTATATTTAAAATTATCCATACTAAAACAAAAAGGACTAATTAAGTTATGGAATTAAATGAAGAAGAATATCAATCTACCACAAAATTAATTGATGCAGCCTACAAAAATACAAGAATGGCTAGTTATGCTATTGATTGCATTATAGACAAAATTAAAGACCAAAAACTTGAGGAACTGCTTAGAAAACAAAATGATTTTTATCTAGACACCACAGAAGAATTAGAAAAGTTATCTGAAGAATTAAAACATAAACCAGTTGACTTAAACATTTTCTTAAAAGGCACTTCTTTCGCAAGTATTAATATGAAAACAATGATGGATAGTACAACCGAGCATATTGCGGAAATGCTAGTTCAAGGAACAACAATGGGAATTACCGATATGATTAAATCTCAAAGCGAATTCAAAGTTAACAATAAGCAGTTAGAAAAAATTACAAATAGCATTGTTGCCTCTGAAGAAAAATTCGTTGAAAGCCTAAAAGACTTCTTATAAACTAATTAACATTGTTGATAATCAAATAAAAAAGCCCAGTAAATCTGGACTTTTTTATATTAAAACTACAGAAACACCACTATTAAGCCCTTGCAAATTCTCGTGCAAAATTAGTTCTGGACAAACTTCACACATACGGACTTTTGACAGATTTGTATCTCCCCAATTTTCACCAAACACATAATCTGCAATTACCTTCTTTTTCTTAAGCTCAGGTAGATATTGTTTTACAGCTTCCCTAATAGCTCCTCCTTGACCGTGAGAGCCATAGCCGTGGATAATTACAAAAGCTTTGCACCCCACTGCTTTTGAGTATTTTATCTCTTGGTCTATAAGAAACATAGCATAGTCAGTATTAGGGAAATCTTTTTTGATATTAATTACCCTAATCATATTTCCTCCTAAGGAAAGAAACCGCTATTGTTCCATACTTTTTGTAATCATATACCTCTATTGTTTCTGGACATACAAATTCTGTATCTACTAAATGTTCATATATAATTACGCCATCAGTATCCAACATTTCCAATTCTGCAATCATTTTAAGCGCTTCACTACCATACCCTAAGTGATAAGGAGGGTCAAGAAAGATAAAATCAAACTTTTCGCCCTTTAATTGTTTTAAAGCATCTTTAAAGTCTGCTTTAATAAGATTTAGTGGCTCTTTTGCCTTAGCAAAATTCTTTGTAATAACTTTGATACTATTAGAATTGTTATCTACTGAAACAACCCTTTTGGCACTTCTACTAAGGAATTCTAGACTTACAGCACCAGTACCAGCAAATAAATCTAAAACTGCACTATCCGGCACATCAAATTGAATTTTATTGAAAATATTTTCTCTAACCCTATCAGTAGTAGGTCTTATATTATCAGCATCAAACTCTTCTAAATTTAAACCTCTATGCTTTCCAGCAACAATTCTCATAGTATTCTCCTTAATCCCTTCTATTCTACACAAAAAAAACCTTAATTGCAAATAATTAAGGTTTTTATCTTTCTCGAATACATTTTTTAAATCTAATTTTATCGCTCAATCCGATATGTATTAAATATTTTTAATTTGCATATTTATTAATTATATTGTATTTTTATTATTTAATCACATAGTTTGCTCTTTTATAATTAAAATTACACAAAATCTCATATTCAGAAGTACCAACACCATCAGCATAGTCTTTCAATGAGATTTCCATTTCACTACAAGCACCCAGTATTATTACTTCAGTTCCAACATTTACATTACTTACATTTGTTATATCAACCATAACAACATCCATACAAATTCTACCAATTATAGGGCATTTAACATTGTTAATTAATAAGGAAAAATTATTAGATAATCGCCTATTTAGCCCATCTGCATAACCAATTGGAACAACTGCAACTTTCATATTCTTTTGAGCAACATAAGTTCTATCGTAGCCAATTGTGTCACCTCGTCTAACATTTGCAATATTTACGACCTGGGATTTAATTGTTAAAATAGGTTTATTACCAATATTATTTTCTGCATAACCATACAAAACAAAACCAGTTCTCACCATATCAAGATGAAACTTATTTGAATAATTAGTTGCAAAAGAATTAGCTATATGATAAATTACATTTTTGCTTATAAAGTATTTCCTAAACTGATTAAACCTAATATATTGTCGATAGACAAAATTAATATCATTACCTTTAGTGGCAAAATGAGAGTAAACACCCTCCACCACAACATTAGAATTTTCCTTAAGCAATTTAATACATTTTTTATATTCGGTTACAGTTCTTATTCCAAATCTATTAAGACCTGTATTAATTTGAATATGAATTTTAATTGGAATATTTTTTAATAGTATTTCTTCTAACTGAAAATAACTTCCAATACTAATTGACAAATTATTATCTGATGCAATCTTCAAATCATTAATATCTATATGTCCTAAAATTAATATAGGTGTACTCTTATCAAACACTCTAATTGATAGTGCCTCTTTCAAATTTGCAACAGCAAAAAAATCAGCAATTCCATATAAAGTTTTACAGACAGTTTCTACACCAATACCATACGCATTAGCTTTAACAACTGCACAAAATTTACAATTTTTACCTATATGCTCTTTTATATTATTACCATTGTTTTTTAAAATTTGGGTATCAACAATATAATTATTAAAACACTTCATAGTATTTGTTATGTTCTAATTTTATTTTTTGTTAATTAAAAATAATCTTATATTTTTATATAACAACACACATCACAAACATTATATAAACTTATTAAAATGTATATTTATACCATAATACGCATAGTTATTGACACAAAAGTTATATTTTTGGACAAAAAATGAATAATCAATCAAGATTATTCATTTTCACAAATTCTATTTACCTGTAGAACCAAAACCACTAGTTCTTATATTATTAGCAGGAATATCATCATCAACAATTAGATATTTCATAAAGATAGCTTGAGCAATTTTGTCCCCAGCCTTAATCTCAAAAGGCTCAGAACTAGAATTTTTGAGCATAACACCAATATTGCCATCATTATTAGGATTGCTATAATAATCACTATCTATAATACCAACATCATTAGCAAGACATATTCCCTTCTTACCCATACTGCTTCTAACACAAACCATAATAAATTCATCTGGGTTACAAGTTGCTTTAACATTGGTAAATACTGTTTGTATTGTGTTAGGTTGAATAACAACATCAATTGGAGAAAACATATCATATCCTGCAGAATTGATTGTTGACCTAATTGGTAGAGTTACACTGCTCACACCATATTTAATATGTTCTTCTTTGACTGCTTCGAATTTTCTCATAAAATACTTTCCTTTTAGTTAAAATAATTATTTAAAATTTATTAGAAATATTTAGTTATAAATCTTGACAAACTATTTATTTTGGCATATAATGTTTAAGTTAAATAAATATGCTTCTGTAGCTCAGTTGGTAGAGCAACTGACTCTTAATCAGTGGGTCCAGGGTTCGAGTCCCCGCAGGAGCACCAA
>JAZLDP010000119.1:0-2269 GCA_045614835.1 Clostridia bacterium
CTCTCTTTAAGAATTCTATTAGCCTTGCCATAATCATTGATAATCTTAGTTAAAGAGTTCTTAAATCCAACTAAGTGAGTACCACCCTCTTCGGTATTAATATTATTAGCGTAAGAGTTGATAAACTCGTTATAACCATTGTTGAATTGGAAGGCAATTTCAACTTGGTTAGTCTTGTTAACAACATCAACATATACTGGCTCTGGGAATAGAGTTTCTTTATTCTTATTCAAATAATCAACGAACTCTACAATACCACCATCATATCTAAACACCTCGCCTACAGGCTCAGCACCTCTTCTATCCTCGATACTGATAGTTAAACCTTTATTAAGGAAAGCAATCTCTCTAAATCTTGCTTTCAACTCATCATAATTGAAATCAAGTGTCTCGAAAATTTCGACATCAGGCATAAAGGTTACGCTAGTACCTGTTTGAGCTGTATCGCCAATTACTTTAAGTGGTTCTTGAGGAATACCACGCTTGTATAATTGTTTGTGGATTTTGCCACTTTGTTCAACAACAACTTCCAACCACTCAGATAGAGCGTTAACACAAGATAAACCTACACCGTGTAGACCACCAGAGATTTTGTAACCCTCGCCACCGAATTTACCACCAGCGTGAAGTTTGGTAAGAACGACCTCTACAGCACTCTTATTCTCTGTTTTGTGAATACCACAAGGAATACCTCTACCATTATCAATAACAGTACAACTACCATCTCTATTGATAATAACTTTGATATGGTCACAATATCCAGCAAGAGCCTCATCAATACTATTATCTACAATCTCAGTGATTAAGTGATGTAGACCTCTAGTGTCGGTACTACCGATATACATACCAGGTCTTTTTCTAACTGGGTCAAGACCTTCTAGTACTTGAATATCACCTTCATCATATTTCACAGATTTGGTTAATTGTTGCTCGTTCATTTCTTCCATAAATAATGTTTCTCCTTATATTTGAAGCAATAATTGAAGTTATAAAATCAAAAATTGTACTAATCTAAAATTCTATCTAATAGAATCTCAAGATTTCGCACAATTCTCACTCTTTTTTCACAAAAATTATACCACAATTATCCACAAAAACCAAGCACTTTTCTTTATATTATTAATATAATATATTATATTATTATATATAGAGTATGTAATACCTCAAAAACCGACAAAAAGGTGTCTAAAATCGCCTATACACCCTATAGACCCATAACTTTGCAACCGTAATACATTTCGTGTGATTAAAAGATTAAATTGCGAGAATTAACACTATGACATAGTTTACAGCAAAAAAACACCCACTCGTTATGAGTAGGTGTTTTATTTTAAATTAGTTCATAATTCTAACTGGTAGAATTAGATACAAGAACTCATCTCCCTCATTAGGTTGGATAATACAAGGAGAAACAGCAGAAGTGAATTCAAGCTTCAAGAACTCATCACTAGTAGCTCTAAGAGCCTCTGTGAAGTATCTAGCATTGAAAGCGATATTTAAATCATTACCTCTAAGTGAGATAGTAATGTTCTCTTTGATATCACCGATTTCTGATTTGGAAGATAGTTTCATAACTTTATCAACAATCTCGAATTTAACAAGGTTATTTCTATCAACTCTACTTAGTAGACTTGCTCTCTCTAGAGCATCTAGAAGTTGGTCTTTGTTAAGAACTAGGTGAGTACTGAAGTCTGTAGGGATAATTTGCTTATAGTTAATAAAATCGCCCTCTAGTAATCTTGTAGTCATCTTGGTATTATCAATATCTACCATCATAAAGTTCTTGCCAACATTAACTCTAATAACTTTATCTTCATCCCCTAGAAGTTTAGAGATTTCATTAAGACTTCTAGCAGGTACAATACAAGTAAGGTCGCTTGAAGCACCAACAACTTTCTTTTTAACTACTGCTAGTCTATAACCATCTAGAGCAACTGCTGTGATAGTATCACCAGTTACTTCAAGTTTAACACCCTTAAGGATTGGTCTAACATCTTCGGTAGCAACAGCGTAGATAGATTTAGAGATAAGAGCCTTTAAATCTTTCTCGTTCATTTCGAAATATTGACTATCCTCTAGTTGTTTGATTTGAGGGAACTCTGTAGCATTAAGGCATTGAATTTTACCTACGCTATCGGTATATTTGATAGAAAGAACATTTTTCTCATCTACAGAAAGTTCGATTTGTTCGTTATTAAGTTTCTTGATATATTCACAGAAGAACTTACCAGGAACAACCATTTCACCTTCGATTTGAACCATTCCTCTA
>JAZLDP010000120.1:0-6570 GCA_045614835.1 Clostridia bacterium
ACCGAACCGTTTTTACCAGAACAACCTTTGTCTCTTCCTCCGTGCCCACTATCTATAACTATAGTATATATCTTCTTAGGACTGTCTGCTTTGCCAACAGCTTGAACAATTCCTACACTCAACAAAACGCTAACCATTAATATTCCTATTACCATCAAAAGCGTATTTATTCTAATCACTTTAAACATAGTACTTTTCTCTTTTAACAAATTATTTTTGTAATACATATATATTACCTAGCTTAAAAATTTATGCTTAGACAAAAAACGCTAGAGACAAGAGTCTTACAATATTTAGTCAATGACTATAATTTACTTTGCAAACAATCAAAAATATATTATTATATAATTGTGCGATATACGCACTTAAAGGAGATGAAAATGGATTTAGTAATTATGGCTGCTGGAATGGGCAGTAGATTCGGTGGACTTAAACAACTTGAACCAATCGACAACAATGGTAACTTCATAATTGACTATTCTATTTATGATGCAATCAGATGCGGATTCGATAGAGTTGTATTTATAATTAAAGAAGAAAACTATGATATCTTTAGACAAACCGTTGGTAAAAGGGTTGAGAAACAAATCGAAACAGTATATGTTTTCCAAAAGAATGACAACTTACCAGCTAATGCAAATGTTCCTGCAACAAGAGTTAAACCTCTAGGAACTGGCCACGCAATTTTATGTTGCAAAGATGCTGTTAAGAGCAACTTCGCTATCATCAGTGCAGATGACTTCTATGGTTATGATGCATTCAAAGTTCTTAGCGATAGCCTAAAGAACAACACTAGCGAAAGAGAATATTATGTTGTTGGATATCAAGTTGGAGATACTTTAACACCTGTTGGCAAAGTTAAGCGTGGTGTTTGTATGGAAAAAGATGGATATCTAACTGATGTTATCGAATCTTCAGTTGGTAGAGAAGAAGATGGAACAATCGTTGCTTCTCCACTATCTGGTGCACCAAGTTTTACTGTTGAACACAATCACCCAGTATCTATGATTATGTTCGGATATACACCAAAACTATTTGACCACTTAGAAGAAAAGTTTGTTGAGTTCTTTGACAAAAATCAAAACAACCTAGAAACTTGCGAATTCTTAATCCCTGATGTTATGTCTTACTTAATCAACGAAGACAAAATTGATATCAAAGTTCTAAATACTACAGCTGTATGGCACGGTATCACATACAAAGAGGATAAAGAGAAAATTATGAAAGAAATCTCTGACCTTGTTACAAGAGGAGATTACCCAGCTAATCTTTGGGGTTAAAAAACAAAACCAACCTAAATGGTTGGTTTTTTATTATCTACAACAAACACCAAAACCAAAATTTAAATTGACTAAAAAAATTTTTTATACTATTCTATACTTATGGAAAAAAAAGTAATTATATTAGATTTTGATGGAACACTATATTCCGGAGAACACAAATTCGACTTAATCATAGATGTTGTAAAGAACAACAAAAGAGCCTTCTTACCTAATTTGTCAGAAGAAGAATATGCTCTTGTATGCAAAGAAGTGCCAAGTTGGAGCGCTGCGATTTTTGGCTCAGAAATCACAAAAAGCATAACAGAAATAATTAAAAAATTTCCAAACTTGCCTGTATCTACAAAAGACTTCTACATTTGGCAAGACACTTACACTTACCCAATAATTATAGACCGTAAAGAAATTGTTGACTTAGACTTCTTACAATGGCTATGCAAAGAATACCCTGTATACATTGTATCAAATTCAGCTCCTTCACACATAACACATTATATGAAAGAAATCGGTGTTGAACCTACCTGGTTTGTTGAGGTAATTAGCAATCCTTTCCACGAATACGACACAACCAAGAAGCCTTGTTATGAATATATTGCTAACAAAGAAAAGATTTCGCCTACAAATCTTTATGTTTTCGGTGATAGTAGAACTTCCGACTTAAACCCTGCTAAAGAAATTAACGCAAACACCGGACATATAAGAGATGCTAGACTTATACCTTTTATGGTTAAATCTGCTTTGGGACTTGATACTGAGCAAGAAAAAGAAACTATCCTTGCCACCTATCACAATATGCTAAAGGAAGAAAACCCTTCCGCAGAACACCTACACAAACTAGAACTATTCAGAGAATATGTTTCTGTTCTAGGTATCGAATTATAAGAAAGACAGCCACTTAATTATGGCTGTCTTTCTTGTTAGAACCTAATTGCAAAATTCAATCTATTCCACCATATACACCTCTAAAAACAACCAAATAGAACAAAAAGGTTGTAACGACAACTTTTATATGATAGAATAAATTATAATTAACAACCGAAGTTGAGAAAATGAACAAAAGAATTCGTAATACTGATGTAGATAATTGGTATAACACCACACACACTAGTATAAAACTTAAGAAAAGCACCAGCGAAAAGTTCAAAACGGAAATCACAAGAGATAGCCGTGTATTTTTCTTGACTTTAAGAAGAATTAAAGACGAAGATATCGTTAACGAAACCATCACAAAAGCACAAATTATTGCCAACCCTTACAAATCTAAGAAAAAGAAAATTTTAAGCGGTTGTATGTTAACCATTAACATTTTACTTGTTCTTTTTGTATTCTACAATTTCGCAAGAGAGCAAGGTGGCGTTCACCCTTTGAGCGAACTTATTGCAGGTAACCCAAAGTGGAGATATTTAGTAGTTGCATTCTTTCTTTATATATTAACAATCACTTTTAACACATTAAAATACATATTCCTAATCTTACACAATACTGGTAGATTTAGACCTTGGTTTTCTTTTAAACTGGCTTCAATTGGTAGATATTATGATTTAATTACACCTCTTGGCTCTGGCGGTCAACCTTTCGAAATCTACTATATGAAGAAGAACGGTTATTCTAGTGATACTGCAACCGCAGCACCAATGACCAAATATATGATTTGGCAATTCTCCTTCTTCTTGCTTTGCTTAATTATACTTATTCTTTATTCAAAGGATTATTTGAGTTCACCACTTGTGCTTATTTGTGCTTGGATAGGTTTAGGAATTGTTCTTCTAATATTCTTATTTATTTTCCTAATGTCAATAGCAAACAAGTTTGGTGCATTTATGGTCGTAAATGTTCTAAAACTGCTACACAAAGTAAAAATTATCAAAAACTATCGTGTAACACTATTCAAAGTCCTTAAATTTGTTAAGTCTTATCAATATAATATCAAAAGGTTTGCAAAAGAACCAATACTGATTATATCGGAGATAATTATAACTACTTTAGGTATAGTTAGTAATGCTCTAATTGCTTACTTTATATATCTAGCATTTGCAGAAACTACTGATGTTTCTTGGTGGGACATTGTATGTAAAGTTTGTATATGCGAACTTGCATCTAGTTTTATACCTCTTCCTGGTGGCTCTGGTGCACAAGAACTATCCTTCAACGCTCTTATAGGCTACTTATTCCCTGAAGGCTCTTTCTTCTGGGCAGTACTTATTTGGAGAATTCTTACTTACTATATCCACCTATTACAAGGAAGCGTTATATTGATTGGCGACTTCGTTGTTTCAAAAATAAAACAAAGAAAAACTCTTAACAAAAACGCAAATCAAACAGAACAAACCGAACTGGTTATTAGAGAAAAACAGAAAAATATAAAATTAAAATAAACACAACGAAAAAACAACATAAAAAAGACTTAGTTGTAGGCAAAATTCTTGAAATACAGAATTAACACCAGACCCCAAAACTCAGTCTTTTTTGTTTTTTTAATTTAATAAATTAAAAAGAAACCTACAATAATTGTTTGGCAATTAGCAAGAAAATGGTTATACTACTAGTAAGTAGTATTGTAGGCAGTGCGTACTTTACTAGTTTTGTCAGAAAAAATATAAGGAAAAATGGAAAAATAATGACACAAGAGCAAAGAGTAACAAGGGGTTCAATAGTAATATTCATACTAAGTATTTTATTACTTATTTGTTTATTCGCAACAGCTACTCTTGCGTACTTTGCAGGTAACCAAACAAGTGATATGACACTTATCCTTGGTGGCCCAGTTAGAATTACCATTAGAGACAACAAATACCAAGAAACCATTGGGGATGGCAACTTGGTTATGAATATAAAAACCAACTCTACCGAACTACTTCCAGGTATGGGTATTGATATGCAAGCAATTGCATATGTTACTTCTTCTCAAATCAATGCAACCAAAGCACTTCTAAGAGCAAGACTTGATATAGATGTTAGAAACTTAACTGCAACTCAAGAACAAGAGGTAGAGGCTATGATTCGTTCAGCACTTGCCAATTGTTTGACCTATAGAGAAGATGGCGTTCAAGATGGTTGGGTGCTATTTGATGATGGTAATTACTACTATTGTAGCAAAAACAAAGTCAAAGATAACAAGAATGGTCAAGAGTACATTGAGGTAATGTCTATCAATACCAGTGATGAAGGTAACAACATTACATTCATTAACGGAACATTCCAATTCCCAACCAAGTACTACACCAACCAATATTCCCACGCAGAAATCGTATTTAACCTTCGTTTTGAAGCAATCCAAGAAACCCTTGTGGATGAGAACGGTGAGCGTATTCCTAACACAATCTTCAATGTTAAGAATGTTCTTGATAGTGTTGATTGGAGCAAACACAATGACTAAAAAACAGCCTAATTGGGTTGTTTTTTTATTTACTTTTTTAACACAACGAACAATCATAAAATATACCAATTATCACCCAACCTAACACAAGTAATTAGATTGCAAATAAACACAATTACCCATCACACCAAATTATCCAAAAAAACAAAATCATAATGTTTAGAAACTAAAGAAATGATTTACAAAACCTCACAAACAAAGAATTCCTACAGACACAATTTCGCAAGTTAAAATATATATAATATATTTTTGCTAAAAAACATTTTGATATTTGGAATATATTTGTTAAAATAAAGTATACTAGAGTAATAATAGGCTAAGTGTGTACTTTTACTCTATTTGGGATATATAGGAAATGAAAGGGAAATCAAGAAAATTAGACAACTTAAGCAAAGGCGTTCTTCTTGCAGTTAGTTTTGTGCTAACTATTGTTTTGACTGCGACCCTAACACTTGCTTGGTTCTACGACACCGATTGGGCTAGTAGCACCTCGACAATGGCTGGTGCAGTTGGAATAGAGATGAGAGACTACACCGACAGAGTTACTTCTGGCGAAGACCAGTTGCACTTTGTTATTTCCACAGACCTTGCTTACCCAGGACAAGCAATTGATGTATCCGCTAGTGTATTTAATAACGGCGGAAGCAGTATTGTCAATCATTTCAAAGACCCAAACAACATACCAGAAACTCCAGGCGGAACAACAGATGATAATGGAGTATATCACCCATCAGATTCCGAAATCGAGAATGCAGGAACCGCACTTGTTGGTTCAGCTTGTTATATAAGAGCACACTTTGCTGTATACACCAATATCGGTACTCGTGAAGACGACCCAACAACAGATGAAAACGAAGGCGACCCAGAGACCGAGAAACTACTTAACTCTCAAGGACTATATGAGTTCCTTGTAGGACTAGTAGAAACACAAAACAAGATTGAAAACGCAACTTACAGATGGGTATATTATCGTAATGAAAATGCTGTTAAGAACCTAGAAGGCAAATATTATTACAATGGTAATGAGGTAATGCCTACTGAAGGAGAATCTGTTCCAGATGCAATTATTGATGATGGATACTTCTATCTATGCTATACTGATGGATACACAATGTTACCACTTAAAGTTGGTGGTATAGCAGCATTCCTATGGAACGACACCTTTGTACTTCCTTGGCAATTAACCAACGCTTCTGCAGATAGGTCAATATTTGTTGGACTATCCTTCCAAGCAATTCAAACATTTATACCTGTAATTAGTACAGACGGTGTTATTAGCAAACTTGCAGACAACCAATTGAAACCTGAGCTTTGCTACTACTATGACAATTCAGTTCAAACAGTGTTCAATACATCTCACTTCGAGCCAATTGATACAGTAATCAACGGAATTGACTATAGTGATGCTTCTCAAGGCTATGTGAAAGCAAGTCTACCTTCTGACCCTCTTGATTATGATACAATCAATGGCGGAACTGCTCCAACCCCACCTGCTGGTTAAAATTAATATTACAAGACATAGCATTATGCTGTGTCTTTTTTTATTGATACACAAAAATATTTTGTTAATAATATTAGAGTTAGTTTAATATGGTAATTAATGGAAATTTAAAAATTTAATATAACTTAAGAATAATTTAGTTGTCCTTGCAAAACCTATTTACAAATAGGGAGTTAATTATGACAACTACAAACACAAAGATTAAAAAATCTAGCCAAACCAAGAAACGAATAGGAACTATATTTATAGCCCTTCTAAGCATAGGAATTACTATACTACTTTCAGTTGGTGCGACACTTGCCTTCTTTGCAGGTTCGAGCACAGCCAACCAAGCATTATATATGGGTGGACCAGTTTATGTAGAAATTACAGGTCGAGACAACGACTTCAAGTCAGGTTACGGAAATCTTGAC
>JAZLDP010000121.1:0-1504 GCA_045614835.1 Clostridia bacterium
GCATCTAAAATTAAATTGGCAAATAAATTATCGATATGTAGATAAAACATTTGCAAAATAATTAATTTTTTTTATAATAGAAATATATAAATTGAATCTATTTTTTGCTGCTTTGTAAATTGAGATGGTGATTTTACTGAGGGGAATATGGGTAAGAAATATTTGTTTTTTGATATAGAGAGTATCGACCGCAAAAGTCGTTTTACTTGTACTTTTGGATATGTGTTGGTTGATGAGAATTTTAATATACTAGAGAGTGATGATATTCTTATTAATCCTGATGTTGTAGAATATGATTGGTATGTGCTTAAGAATATGTTTTATTACACGAAGGAAGATGCTATTGTCAGTCCAACTTTTGAACATTTCTTTTCTAGGATTAATGACTTAGTGGATAACTCAGATATTGTTGTTGTGGGATATGCAATTGCTAATGATTTAGATTATCTAAGAAATGATTATGAGAGGTTAGGTAAAAGTGCAGAGAGTTTGAAAGGATACGATATTCAACTCTTCTACAAAGAACTTAATAATGTTATTAATGGCACTAAGTTATTTTATCTTGCTAATTCGTTTGGAATTGATACTAGCAAATTTGTTGAACACAAGAGTTGTGATGATGCATTTGTTTCAATGCTTATTGCTAAACATTATTGTGATACTTTAAATTTAACTCTATCTCAGTTTATTGATAAATATAATATTCTAGTTAAACCATCAAAGAAGAAAATTAGAAATACTCAAACTGTATAAGAGAATTTTTGTGTATTAAAAAAGAAAAACTACTAGTTCTTTCTAGTAGTTTTTTTGGTTGTTTATAGCCAATCATCTATCGAAAATTCCGCAATGTTATCCGAGGAGGATTGTTCTATTGTGTCTGAGTTGTAGTCACTGTTGATTTCGGCATATCTGCTCTGCATTACACTAGTTAAGTGTGATAGGAAGTCATCATAAGACTGACTTGGGTTCTTTGTGGTTTGAAGTAGTGTTGAGAGTTCATCTAGTGGCTTGTAGGCAAATAGAACTTTTTCGTGAGGGGATGGTCTATTGCTTGTAACAATTTCACCATCACTAACTCCGCTAGATAATAATTCTATGTCTTGCTCTCCGTGTTCTTGTAGGTTTCCGAGTGTACTAACCATAATGGAACTATATGCTCTTTGGATTCCTGCTATTTCGTGTCTTAGTCCCCAGAAAGTAGTTGTTGGCTCTTCTGACCAAAACTTCTCAGATTTAGGTTCTTTGGAGGGAAGTGTTCTACGAGTAACTAGTACAAATTTTGGGTCTGCTTGACTAGAGTTTTTGCCATAGTATAGGTTGGTGTTCTTTATGTAATCCATTTGTTGACTTTCTGGTATTGATGCTAAGAAGTTTCGCAAGAAAGTCCTTTCGCAAAAAGGTGTTAGTCCGAAGTTGTCTTCACCTAGCATTTGAGCCCAAGAATTAATCATTTCTATCTCATCTTCGCTATATATATTTCTTGCAATATGTGAGTTGTCGAAAG
>JAZLDP010000122.1:0-3035 GCA_045614835.1 Clostridia bacterium
TAGAAATGTTATTACTGGTACTAACGATAGTTATTATGCTCAAAATAAAGGCAATACTAAAGAGGGTAGATTAAAAAGATTAATTATTATCAGTGCTGTTGTTATTTTAGTGTTAACTATTGCATTCTTTGTAATTGAGCATTTCTTTGCTGGTTAATTTATGTTTTTATAAATGGAGGCTCGAACATTTTGCTCGAGCCATTTTTAAATTATGGAAGGTACAATGGAAGATTTAAAAGAATTAATTATTGAACAAATCAAAAATAATAGGCTAGATAGTCTTAATTATGACTTAGTTATCAATCAATTAGAGGTTCTTAACAATAAGTCTTATGATGTAATTAAGGCAAATTTGGATAGTCTTATTAATTCTGGTAAAGTTCATTTGAAAGGTATGGCTACCGAGAAAAAGTGGCAACCTACCCCAAAACAAAGTAAACCTAAATATGATAGAAGCGGTAATGCTCCTAAATCACCTTATGGCAGTTATAAAAGCTATGGTAATGCAAATGTTGATTTGGCTTATGAAATTCTTGCTAAAAAAGATAAAAAGACTGCATCTAAAGTAAAACGCTTAGAAGGTAAAATCCAGTCAACTTCTAGAGGCTATGCGTTCCTTATCCCTGACGATATTACACAAGAAGATGTGTTTATCGCAGAAAGAGACTTAGGTGGTGCTATGCACAATGATAGAGTTGTTGTGTCAGTTAAAGCCACTGGTGGCAGAAGAATGGAGGGTAAAGTTATTCAAATTCTTGAAAGGGGATTTGAGAGAGTTGTTGGACTACTTAGAATAATCAAAAAAATAGCTTATGTACAGCCTGATGATGTTAAGTTTGGTAAAGATATATCTATTCCTCTTAGTAAGCTAAATGGGGGCAAAGACGGCGAAAAAGTGGTTGTTAAGATAACAAGATACTACGCTAGTAAAAGAAACCCTGATGGCGAAGTTATAGAGGTTCTAGGTCAACCTAATGAGATTGATACAGAAATTCTTGCAATTCTTAGAAGTTATAACCTTTATAACTCATTCCCTAAGAAAGTAACTGAAATGGCAGAACAATTGCCAGAGTTTATCGATAAGCAAGATTATCCTAATCGTAAAGATTTAACAGATAATATTATCTTCACAATTGATGGAGAGGATACTAGAGATATTGATGATGCTATTTCTCTTGACATTAATGAAAGAGGCAATAGGGTTCTTGGTGTACATATTGCTGATGTTGGCGAATATGTTAAGAAAGATAATGTATTTGATAAAGAAGCATATAAGAGAGGTACATCTGTATACTTCCCTAATCTAGTACTACCAATGCTTCCTAGAGAACTTTCTAATGGTATCTGTTCTCTTAACGAAAGAGTAGATAGACTAGCGCTTTCTTGTCTTATGGAATTTGATAAGAATGCTAATCTTGTTGATTATCAAATTTTCGAAAGTATTATTAATAGCAAAAAGAGATTTACTTATACCAAAGTTCAAGCGATTTTTGAGGGGGATAGAGAGGAACTTCCAGAACTAATCGAACCGCTATTGCAAATGAGAGAACTTGCTAGACAATTGGCTGAAAGAAGAGTTCAAAGAGGTGCTATTGAGTTCAATATTCCTGAAGTTCAAGTAGGCCTTAATGATTTAGGTGATGTTCTTACTCTTACTAAGAGAGAGCAAAACGAAAGCCATAAGTTAATAGAATCATTTATGGTTGTTGCAAATGAAACAATTGCTACACATTTCTTATCTAAGAAAACTCCATTTGTATATCGTATACACGAGAAACCAGATGCTGAGAAAGTAGAAAGACTAGTTGGTATGGTTAATAACTTTGGCGTAGAGCATAAGATTAATTCTGAAAACTGCGAACCTAAAGATATTCAAGAACTTCTTAATACAATTGCAGGACAGCCTTGTGAGTATGTGCTTAATAAGATTGCTCTTCGTTGTATGAAAAAGGCTAAATACTCACCAGATTGTGTCGGACACTATGGTTTAGCTAGTCCTAAGTATTGTCACTTTACTAGTCCTATTAGAAGATATCCAGATTTAACTATTCATAGAATTATCAAAGATAGTATCAATGGTAGACTAGAGAATAGAAATCTAGAAATGCTTAAGGAATTCGTTGTAATGTCTTCTATGCAGTCATCTGAGACTGAGAGAAATGCTGAGGCTGTAGAAAGAGATGTTGATGACCTATACAGAGTATTCTATATGACACATCATATCGGAGAGGAATTTGATGGTGTAATTAGTAGTGTTACTAACTTCGGTGTGTTTGTAGAACTTGAGAATACCGTAGAAGGTATGATGAGGGTTGATAGTCTTCCTCAAGACCAATATGAGTTCCTAGAGGATAGATTTACTCTTAAGGGTTATAACAACAAATTTACTATTGGTGATAAGGTTAGGGTTAAGAGTGTTAGAGCGGATATCCTATCTAAAGAGATTGACTTTGAACTTGTCAAAAAGTATGAACCAGAAACCAATAATTAACAATAAAAAGAACACTTTTTAGTAAGTGTTCTTTTTTTCTAGTGTATCAAGATTCAATATTAATATATGTTTATATGTGCATATGATTATTTGTTTTGTAATGCTTTCTTGAGCATCAATTGTATGCCCTCATAAGTTACATTAGTTTCGTTTAAACCAAATGGGCTAACTAGTTCGTAAATGTCTTTAATTGAGCCATTATTGTCCTTTAATTCGATTTCCATTAGTTCGCCTAGGTTTTCTACTGTATCGAAGTCAAATTCGAATTTATCGTTAAAATAACTAACTCTAGTCTTGTCAATAATCATTTGAATTTCAAAGCCTAAAGCGAATAGGATTTTTTCCATTTGGTCTTTATTGTCAATCTTGGTCTCGAATTCATCACAGTATATAGGGTCTGCTTCGTAATGAATATGTTTGTAGCAGATAACTGCAGAGTTGTCTACCTCTCTAATTCTTACACATTCGATAGTTTTACCATTAATTTCGAAGTCTTTGAAATTAGGAATATAATAGGTATCAATCATTCGTTCAGAGCCTTTGT
>JAZLDP010000123.1:0-2470 GCA_045614835.1 Clostridia bacterium
TAAACCTAATGGATAACAACTCAGCATCAAACGAATTGCTAACAACACTTCCTAACGATTACCTATATTCACTAGCAATTATTGATGAGGTTCAAGACTATACTCAAGTTAACTTAAATCTATTCAAAAAAATCTCGTTAAAGTTATTTTGCGTAGGTGATGCTCTGCAGATGATTAATCCTTCTTACTTTAACTTCGGTTATTTAAAGAATTTAATGTACGAGAAAGAATTAGTTGATGTGAAGGTTCTAAAAAGCAATTACCGAAGCACAGAAAAAATAACTGATATTATAGATAGTCTAGGTGAAATCAACAAAAGCGAATTTGGCACACACAACTTCGTAATCAAAGGCGAAGCGGTTGAGAGTGGAATCAAAACAACTGCACTGTTTGTAAGAGATGGCAACTTTACTAAGAGTATCTCAACAAGCGGATTTGAAGATTTAACCTTCGTTGTAAATAGCAAAGCCGAAAAACAAGAACTTCAGAAAATAATTAAGCAACAAGAAGTTCTAACCATCAGCGAAATCAAAGGACTAGAGAGAAACAACATAGTTACTTATAATCTTCTCAGTTCCAACATTGACAAGTGGAGAAATCTAAAACAACACAAAGTCAACCATAAACAAGCAGATGAGAATTCTATCTATAGATACTACTACAACCTGTTCTATGTTGGACTATCTAGAGCCAAGCAAAATCTAATAGTATTCGAAAACAATGTCGTAGACCAATTCGAAAATTTCTTAAAAGATAACTTTGAGAAGAAAGAATTAAAAGACACTATCCGCACATTAGAAGGAATTATCAGCAAGGCTGAGTTCTCTCAATTGCAACTAATGTCTAGGGTTAAAGAGTTTATCAAACTAGAACAATACGATAACGCACGATTTGCTGCTAACAAAATTAAAGATGATGCTAGTAGATTATCCGCACTTAGAACAATTGAAATTGCTGAGAAGTATATTAGAACTAGTCAGCATAGAGAAGCTGGTATCAAGTTCTGGGAATACGGAATGTTAAAAGAAGCAAAGGAACAATTCACTCTTTCAAAAGATACAATACTTAACGAACTAATAGATATGTGCGCTTCTAATTCGAGCAACGACTTAAACATAGATATAGTTAATTATTTTGACTTAGTAAAAGACAATGCTATCGCTCAAGCATTCATTGTCGAAACTGTTAAAAAAGATGTTTCTAATCTAAAAAATAGTTTCAATAAAATTAAAGAAAATTTTAAAAAAGGCAGGAAATAAACTTTGGATAATAATGAGGTAAAATCACTAATCACCACCTTCAAAGAATATAGAGATTTGCTAACTCCAATCGAGCAAAATCTAAAAGAATTTTCTCTATCCTTTGATAGTATTAGTGTTGACTTGAAAAACTTAAATTCTAGTTTCGATGGTAATGTCCAAAACAAACTAGACCAAATCTACAAAGAACTATCTTCTCAAGCAGACAAAGCTAAAACATTATCTAGCCAAGTTGACACATTTATGAACTCAACCAGCAAGTATGTGTCAAGTGTTGATAGGTTATTGTCATTATGTAGCAAGATAGAAGACAAAATAGGCACTGTGGACAAAATACAAAACGAAGCAGAAAGCCAAATAGAAAAACTAAATAATATTATAGAAGAGAAGAAGAAAACTTATAATATCAAGCAACTAGAAAAGAACCTAGAGACTTATAATATTGGTGTTCAAAAAGTCAGCGAATACATCAACCACGATGTTGCCGACACACTATCTAGTAGTAACGAAAAGATTAGCCAAATTCACGACAAGAACGATAGCATCTACAAAGCTCTTCTTGAAGAAAAAACTAGTATCGACAAATTAATCGAAAGCTACAACCAATCTAACCAATTACTAAAGAAAGTTGTTGAAAACAATGATATCAACGAAGCCTACATTTTCGAAATTCTAGACAAGTGGGCAGATAGTAGAAAAGTAAAAACAAAAAAATAATTAAGAGGACTTATGAGCCAAGTTGAACATAACAATTTAATAACCGCAATCCAGCAAGACAACTTGTCTCTTTTTTCTGCGAACTGCAAAGGAAACCTAAATCTAAGATTTGGTAGATTTCCACTTCTCACACTATGCTATATGTATAGAGCGAGAAAGATTTTAAGCAAATACAAAAGAGAATTGTGGCAAGTGAAAGATTATGTTGCGACAAAAGAACCTTTCGACTGTTACAACAAATTCAAAGACTTAGCAGGAAGAACACTTCGTCTATTCACTAATGAGAAGGCTATAGTTACACCTATTGAAATACTTGCAATTCTTCATAGAGATAACGAAGTTAAGAAGTTATACCGCAAGTTCAAACATACACTCTTAGATAAAGTTAAGAAGAACCTAAAAGCAATATATACAATATATGCTCAAGAGCCATATATTCTAACTTACAAAATCAAGCTAAAACCAAGAAAGCTTACTCGTCACGAACGCCTACC
>JAZLDP010000124.1:0-4942 GCA_045614835.1 Clostridia bacterium
TTAACAATCTCACCTGCTTTGAATTCATATTTGTTGCCTTGATAGGTGTTAAATAAACCATCTAAAGTGTATTCTTTTAGACCTTTTTCTGTTAAGTATTGTTCAAGTAGTAGATTGATATAAGTGTAATATGCACCATCAATTCCACTACCCTTCTTAACTAGGAACATATTGCCATCAACATCTTTGTCGACAGTTAAAACTTCACTAGTATTTAGAGGGTTGATAAACTTGAATTCCATAGTATAAGTTTCTTCAACATAATTAGCCCAAAGAATTAAATTATCGCCTTCATAAGTAAGTCTTGAACCGGTATAAACTGGAACTTGAATTTCTACTGGATTTCCACCATCATCAAGTACTGGTGAACCATCTTCGTTTCTTTCGTATTCAGTGTAATACCAATGTGTAAATCTATAGTTTGGATTATAAGTTGATGGAGTAGGTAGAACTAGTTCATCATTATATAGAACTGGTTTGTTACCATATCCAGAATAGCCAAATGCTGGAGTGAAGATAACATCTTCTGACATATTAGCATCAGCAGCTTTAATCATATATGTAATATAGATTTCTCTAATTTCGTATCTAGCATAGAATGTTAGGTCTCCTACGATATCAGAACCAAGAAGTACCATACCTAGTTCTTTTGAGTATTGGATAGGACCTGTCTCACTAGCAGAAATACCGATAAATTTCTTACCAACATAGTCCATTGTGATGTGGTCTGCGAAGTTGAAATCTTGACCATATTTAACATCTTTTACAATAGTTTGTCCACTTGCAGTATCGTGGATTGTAATAGTATATTCTTTAGCTTCCCAATAAGCATAAAGAATTACATAATTTTCGTTAGTATTGTCCATATAGAATGGATATTGATTAGCAGCTAAACCTTTGATATAAGCAGAACCTTGTTTGTTACCTGCAGAAACATTAACACCGTGGAAATCAAATACTAAAGAGTTACCTGCTTTGAAGATAATGTCGGTCTTGTTAACACCGTCTTGGTCTCTTAGAACCCAACCTTTGAAGGTGTAACCAGTTCTCTTAAGTGTACTACCAGAACCAACACTAATTTCAATTTTTAAATCTTTGCCTTTCTTAGAATATTGAACTCCAGTAGGCAGAGTTCCTGTTACAGATGCATCTGCCACACCTAAGTCATAAGCTACTGTGAAGTTCATTGTCCAAGAAGCATAAAATCTTAATACTTTTTCGCTTCCTCTAGGAACGAAGCTGTTAGCTGAAGTATAAGTTGTTTTTGCACTCTTTGGAGTGTTGTCAGGATATTTCTCAGTTGACCAACCATCAAAGATATAATTCTCTCTTGCTGGAGCACCTGCATAGTAAGTCTTCTTACCACCTGCAACTTTTACATCAGGAAGTTTGTCTTCTGTACCATCATTTAGATAGTATTCGATTGTATACTCAATACTCTCCCAGTAAGCACAAATTGTTACTGAAGTAGTTGAAGTTGAAGAGAAAATCCAATAGTATTCTTTGTTGTCTGTACCATTAGCGTTCTTCTCTAGAATTGGGTCGCCAGTTGTACCAGAACCAACTCTCCAACCAGCGAAGTATTGGTAGTCATTAATAGTCCAACTTGTACCGATAGTAGCACCGGTTGTTTTATTAACAACATAGTCTGTACCAGGTAATTTGAACCATTCTTTAGCGATACCTTCTACTACGAATGATGCACCATTAAATCTGTTTGAACCATTCTTTTGATAGAAAGTAACACTTCTAATTCTTGACCATAAAGTATAGAAAGTTCTATCCTCACTAACTTCGTGTTTATATGTGAAGAAATCATAATATGGTTTGCTCTCAATAATACTACCGTTAGCATCATATGAGATAGGGTCTTGTAACCATTGATAGTAAGTTTGACAATCAGGGTCAGTTGCTTGAGCAGTTGTAGACCAAGCGAAGAACTTGTAACCTTTGTTACTATTCAAGTACTCTTGAGTTGTAACTTCTTGTAGGTCGATTGTGTGTAGATAATACTTACCATAGTGGTCATCATATTTGTAAATTGTAATTGGGTCTAATTTTCCGTTAGAACCAGAGTGATTGTTGCTAAATGTGATTTGGTAAGACTTTCTTTCCCACTTTGAATATAGATGGAATTGATATTTGTCTTCAGCGCCAAGAACTGAGTCAACAACGCTTACATTGCCATCATCATCAACATATTCAAGATATGGGATTTCAACACCACCAACCACTTTTACTCTAGCTGTATATTTAGCATTAGCAGGAATTGTGAAGTTCTCATCTAAGTACCAACCTTTGAACTCGTACTCTTTGTAGTCCTCTAGGTTAACACCATCAACTACAAGTCCGTCCTCTTCTCCAAGGTTTGCAGTAATAGAAGATGTAACATTAGAAATAGCATCAAGATATTTAAGAGCTTTTACTTCTTGAACTCTATTGTTCTTGATAATGAAGTTGCCGTTATCATCTTTCTTAGGAGTGATATTGTCAGCTTCCATCTCATATTCGTTACCTGTATGAGCAACTACTTCATATTCATTCTTCTCCCAGAACGCATACAAGTCCACATCACCCGCTGGTACAACGAAATCACCACCAGCATTATAGACATCAGAAGCAGTAATAACCTCTTCTTCGGCAACCTTAGTTGTCCAACCAGCGAAGTGGTAACCTACTCTATCCTTAAGTTCTGGTAGTAGTTCTGCACCATAGTTATCACCTACTGTACCATATGGCAATCTGATAGTTTCGCCAAATAGTTCGGTACGGGTGTAATAACCCGGCATATTACTTGTATAACCTTCTTGCTCAGCATCTTCGTTATATACCTGAATGTGATATGTAATGGTATATGAATTTCTGCTGTAGGTCGCATATAGAGACAACGCATCCATATCAAGTTCCGCATTTGGATTGTATATAGAGTCGTCCTCATATGCCCAGTACAAGAAAGTATAACCGCCCTTTTCGTGTGGAGCGATTTCTCCCAGTCTGGAGTATTTCTTGACCTTAAACTGACTCAACACCTTATAAGCAGTTGTTTCATCATCGTGCAAAGTTACAGTTGTTTTTGGGTACGCAAAAATATAAATTACGGTTGACAAAAACGCAACTAATAATAGCACTACGATAATTAAGGTCTTGATAACTAAATTTTTTCTTTCGTTACTACTTCTAGCTTCTCCCATCTTCAATTCCTTCCTAATGTGATTTTTTTATTTATTAAGTATTATATATGCGTGTGCGCGTAAATTAAATTGGCGAAACCGCCAAACTATAGTTAATCTACTGCACAGAACTCTCCGCCACCCCTAACTATATTTGGGCGCACGAATAGACCATACAAATACTTATATATATTTTATACTTTATGTACTCTTATGTCAATTTATTTGTAAAAAACTCGAAAAATGGTTATTTATGCAAGGGCTTGTATTTTTATAGATGCACATTTTAAATACGCCCTTTTGTAGCGGTTTTTCCGCAATACTATTTTGTGCAAAATGAAGCATTTTCAACCCCATTTTTGAAAGTTTTAAAAATTTTTTATTTTTTCGAAAAAATAAGAGTGAAACCATCTAAAATTTAGACAGTTTCACCCTCTGCAAAACACTATTCAACTATTATAATCGAGTATCAAAACGACTTACTCAATATTATTCTTCTTTCTGAAATCCAAACGACCTCTTTGAACATGGTCAAGAACGATTTTTCTGATTCTTAGAGACTTTGGAGTAACCTCAAGCAACTCATCATCATCTAGGAATTCCAAGCATTCTTCTAGTGTCATAATCTTAGGAGCCTCTAGTCTTAGAGCTTCATCACTAGCAGAACTACGCATATTAGTTAATTGCTTTTTCTTACAAACATTAACAACAATATCTTGACCTTTTGGGTTAATACCAACAACCATACCACCATAAACTTGAGTACCAGTTGTAATAAGCATTCTACCTCTATCTTGAGAGTTGTATAGTCCATATTGACAAGCCTCGCCGTTCTCATAAGCAATAAGAGCACCGAAGTTTCTTCTCTCAATATTTCCCTTAAATACATCATATTTTTCGAATATACTTGACATAATTCCTTCACCTTTGGTGTCTGTTAGGAATTGAGATTTATATCCAAACAAACCTCTTGAAGGGATTAAAAATTCTAATCTTGTACGAGTACCGTGAGTAGACATTGTAACAAGTTCACCTTTACGATTACCAATCTCACTCATTACAGCACCAACACTATCTTCTGGAACGTCTGCAACAAATCTATCGATTGGCTCATGCTTAACGCCATCAATTTCTCTGTATAACACTTTAGGCATAGACACTTGGAACTCGTATCCATCCCTTCTCATATTCTCAATAAGGATAGAAATGTGCATTTCTCCCCTACCAAGAACAGTAAAGCTGTCAGCACTTTCGGTGTCTTCAACTTTTAAACTTAAATCTTTGATACTTTCTTTGTATAGTCTATCTCTTAGATGTCTAGAAGTGCAAAATTTGCCTTCTTTTCCAGCAAAAGGACTATTATTAACTGAGAATGTCATTTGAACAGAAGGCTCACTAATTTTAACAAATGGGATTGCCTCTGCTTCATTTTTATCACAAATTGTGTCACCGATAGTTACATCTTGGCTACCAGCAAGACAAACAATATCGCCTGCAGATGCTGATGGAAGAGCAACCTTCTTAAGACCTTCGTAAGCAAAAATATTAACAACCTTAAATGGTTTTGCCTTTGCTTCGCCATAGAAGTTTACCACATTAACTGTATCATTTACTTTTACAGAACCACGTTCAATTTTACCAATAGATAGTTTACCAAGATAATCATTATGCTCACTTGAACTAACAAGCATTTGAAATGGTGCTTCTGTATCTGCTTTTGGTTCTGGAATATGTTTAATAATTGTTTCAAACAATGGTTTCATATCAACACC
>JAZLDP010000125.1:0-18335 GCA_045614835.1 Clostridia bacterium
TATAAATTATCAACTTCTGCCAGTACTGCAATATCTTTTATATTATCAAAAACTAATTTCTTTAAATCCATTAAATATCTCCTAAAAATCTGTTTACATTATATTCAAAATCGTCCTTATCGAAGTTTGCTCCGTGTCCAGCATAAAAGTGGTTAATATCCTTAGCAACTTCATCTTTGATTCGTCGGAGACTAATCCTTAAAACATCTTCATTTCCGCTATACATATCTGTTCTACCAACACCAACTTTGAACACAGTGTCTCCAGTAAATAGATTATCCAAAATAGCAAAACAACTACTATCTACACTATGTCCAGGAGTGTTGTAACAAATGAAGTCCAAATCACCAAAAGTCAAAGTATCACCATCTTCAAATGTAACAATATCTTTTTTAGATTTAATCACAAAAGGCTCTTCATCTAAATAAGACAAATTCATATCTTTGCTATATAGCATCTCTTTGCCAGGTTTGCAAATATAAGCCTTACAATCAAACTTCTTAAGTATAGCATCTAGATTGCGAATATGGTCAAAGTGTGCGTGAGTAAGAAGAACAGCCTTCACCTCAGGCTTGTGTTCAAACAAATTAATATGCTCTTCGATTGTCTCTGCACTAGCACCAGCATCAATAATTACTGCTGTTTTGTCATCATTAATAATATAGGTGTTTTGACCCATTTTTTCTTCAACAATTTTTACAATGTCCATATTTCAATATCCTCTTTAAATTCTATGTGTAAGTGTAACATATTTGAAGATTTTTAGCAAGACAAATTAACTATATATAACCTGTTATATGTAATATATAGCCATAAATTTGAAGTTGAAACAATTATAACATATTCTTACTACCTCTTTCACAACCAAACAATTATTATCATATAATACCTTGAGGTGTTAATTGATTAACAATTAATATCCTCAAAGTTACTCAAAATCTGTTATCTAAAAAATCAACTAAAGATAATATCACACAAAGGAGAAAAGATGTTCTGTAATTGCAATAGAAATAATAATTGTAATAGAAACAACAACTGCAATAGATGCCAAAATAACGGTTGGCATAATGGCTGTGGATGCAATACTTGCTGTGGCTATAATAACAACACAATCACAAATTGTGGTTGCACAAATCCATTTGTAAATTGTAATGGTTGCAGAAACGCAACTTTTACTGATGGAACTTTATAAAATAAAAACCAAACTTGCCTAAATTAGTAATTTTTTAAACTTTTAAAGCATAAATATTTCCAAACAGTTGCAATTCTCAAAAACTAAAAGTTGCGTACCATTTCGACAAATACTATAATTTGTTTGACACTTTTAGACAAAAAAGTTATACTGAAATAGTAAAAAGTCAAATTGAATTGAATTGTTACAAATTTTATGTAAGGAGATTTCATTATGGCAAGTTCAAAAAGATATCTAGGATTTGGCTGGTTAGTTTGCTTAATTTTAGCAATCATCCCTCCAACAAACATCATTTTTGGAATTATCACAAGAGTTCAAAGAGGTGCTTGGTTGGGCGCTATCCTTAACTTCTTCCTTTGCCCATTGTTCTATTTCGTAGACTTAGTAACAATGATTGTAAAGAAAGATGTTGTTTTCTTAGCTTAATCATAAAGCAAATAAAAGAGCATTGTCCTAAAAGACAGTGCTTTTTTATTTTTAAACAACCCCATAGCAAATATTACATCAACAAAATCAACTACCAATCTGTCATATTATACAATTCAAACAATTCTCAAAAAAAGAAAAAGTGTTAGAAATTCTAACACTTTATTTTTTATCTTCCTTAATTGCGCCGAATCTTCTATCTCTACTTTGAAATTCAAGAAGTGAACTATATAAATGTTTGCTTGTAAAACCCGGCCAATATACTTTTGGGAAATAGAACTCAGCATAAGCAAGTTGCCATAACATAAAGTTACTTATTCTATGTTCACCACTTGTTCTAACACAGAAATCTACTGGTGGTTGCCCCTTGGTATAAAGGTGCTCAGCAATTATATCTCTATCTACTTTTTCAATACCTTCAGAGATAATATTATTAACAGCATAAACAAGTTCATCTTGTCCGCTATAATTAATTCCGATATTATATATATACTTGGTTCTATCTTTGGTTTCTTCCATAAGTGCTCTAGCTTTTTTCGCTACATCTTCAGGGAATTTAGACAAATCACCCATAAAGTTAAACCTAGCCTCTGGGAACTTTTTGGCATAGTTTTTGTTAACCATTTTTCTAAAAATGCTAATTAAATAATCAACCTCATCTTTAGGTCTATTCCAATTCTCTGAAGAAAACGCATAGATACTAACAATAGGTATATTATACACCTCAAAACATTCCTTAGTAATTTTCTCCAGCCTATTGAAACCAGCCTTATGTCCCATAGACCTAGTTAAACCTTTCTTCTTGGCCCATCTACCATTACCATCAATAATAAAAGCAATATGCTCTGGAAGTTTCTTTAAATCATTTACCATAAATACTCTCTTTTTTTATTTTATTCTATCAACTCAATTAGTGTACCAATTAAACACTTACTTAGTCAAATTAAACACTTAATAATTTATTTTTTATTTTCTATAGTCTACAAAATTCTTATATTTAAATAGTTTCGTTTTCTTTCATATTGTCTCTACATGTATCTTTCTCACTATTAAACTGTTTTCTATATTTATATATTGCAATCACTCTAGCAATAGCAAGGATTACCTCAACAATTGAACGAACAACTGCAAGAGCAATAAGTGTGAACATATCAGCAACCATAACAATCACAATACCAATTATTTGCACACCTGCGCAAACCACTGTAATTATCGTATTTGTCTTTTCTTTGTTAATAACGCTGAAGCACGGCCAAGCATATAGTAACGCTGGGAAAGAAGCAATTATTACAGGAATTATCCATCTAATAATAGTTCCTGTATAAAGGTAATTTTCACCAAATACAAGAATTACAAACCAATCACTAAGGAAGAATACTGCAACACTACCCACCAAAATTATTGGCATAAAAATCAACATTATCTGATGAATAACCTTTAATTTCTTTTCCTTTAACATTAGAGGATAGACACTACTAATAATAGGGTTATACATTGTCTGAATAGCAGTCAAGAACTGGAACGCAACAGTCCAATAAGCAACATCTTGCTTAGTAAGAATAATACCAATAAGCAAGGTGTTTAATAGAGAAAATGCTGAAGACATAAAGTTAGTAAAGAAATAAACACAAGATTTTCTAATACTAGCAACCGCATCTCTAATTCTAACAAATGAGAATTCACATTTAACACCTAACTTCTTAAGTTGTACACATACAAGCACTATAGCAACTATTGAAGCAATTATATCAAATATCGGCATTAGAATTATTTGACTGTCCGACTTTACAAATATCAAAGTAAGCATAAGAGCAATAAGTCTCATAACTACATATCTAAGCGATATCTTCGACATTTCTTCATATGCTCTAAATACATATTCGAATAAGAATATTGATAATATTACAGGGATTAGAGACAAGATTGTATATAATTCAAATCCATCTAAAACCTCAAGAGTAAATGCGCAAATAACTATAATAGCAAGAGCCAAAACACTAAATATAATTTGAGCATATAGGGTATTACCTATCTCTTTATTTACATTACCTTTATTCCTAATAAGACCGACAATATCTTTAGTCGCCGACAACAAGAAACCAAAGTCAATCATTATCTGTGCATAAGAAATAATACTCTTAATAAAGGACACACTTCCTACGCACTCTACCGATAGAACTTTAGTTAAATACGGCAAAGAAATAAGCGGAATTACTAATTTCGCAAAACTAAGTATATACATATATATTGTGTTAAGCACAAGTTTCTTTTTGTTTTGCTCCATACACCTTTTCCGCTTTCGTTTATTATTATTTATTCGAGATTTTATAATATTTCTTTATCGCAAATTTTCATCTACTAAATATATGCGCCAAACAATATCTATTAGCACCGCTGATTATTTAACTAATTTTGATGCACTGTCAATTGTTTGAAGCATTAGAGTATTAATAGTCATTGGTCCTACACCACCAGGAACTGGAGTATAAGCAGATGCAATATCTTTAGCATTCTCCAAATCAATATCTCCAACATTACCAGCATTGTATCCTGCATCAACAAGTACAACACCTTCCTTTAACCAATCTTTTTGTATAAATCTAGGCTTACCAACTGCACCAACTACAATATCGGCAGTCTTAACAATTTCAGGTAAGTTCTCTGTTCTAGAATGACATACAGTAACTGTACAATTTTCTTTTAGAAGTAGCATAGCCATTGGTTTACCTAGAATTGCACTTCTACCAACAACAACAGCGTGTTTACCAGCCATCTCAATATTATAGTGCTTTAGTAGTCTAATAATTCCATAAGGAGTAGCAGAAACATAAGCATCTCTATCCATAGCCATTTTACCAAAAGAAGCACTGTTAACTCCATCAACATCTTTTGACATAGCAATCCTATCAAAACACTCTCTTTCATCTATATGCTTAGGAACTGGGTGCTGAAGAAGAATTCCGCAAACCGCTTTATCTGCATTAAGTTTATCAATAACCTCTAGCAATTGTTCAGTTGTAGTTTCTCTATCAAGTCTAACAATGTTACTCTTAAGACCCATTCTCTCACAAGCCTTAGCCTTCATATTAACATATGTAACACTTGCCATATCATCACCAACTATAATTGTTGCTAGAACTGGAGTGAAGTTCAATTTAGTTTTTAGTTCCTCCACTTGAGCCTTCAATGTCTCTTCCACTTCTAGTGCAACAACTTTACCATTTAGTTCCAATGCCATATTTTCATTCTCCTTAGTATATTCTCAATTAAATATATTCTAACATTTTATTACTCATTTCACCAAGCAAAATGAATATTTGCAAGAAAGTTACAAAAAATAATATAAATGCTAAAAAATACAAAAGGTTGAAATATGGAAAAGAAAGCCTCTATAATTTCTCTAATAGCACTAGCTTTGATAGTTGGTATCGCTAGTTGTTACATTATCTTCTCTGGTATCACAACCAAAGAATTTAATTATATCCAATTGGAAGTAAATCCAAGAGTAGAATTTGTTTGCGATAAAAAATTCAATATAGTATCTGTTCAACCGCTTAACACTGATGCTAGAATAGTTCTTGCAGACCTTGACCTTATAGGATTAGATGCAGACAAAGCCACTGCAATATTTTTAGATGAGTGCGCCAAAACCGGTTACATAAAAGTTGATGGCATAGACAACTCTACCAACATAACAGTCGTTGACGGAATTACTCAAGCACTAGATGTACATATTACACAAGAGGTGTATAAGTTCTATCAAGACAACGAAATACTAAGCGTTGTTACCGAAACCTATGAAGATAGAAATATGTTTGATGAGAAAATAAAAAACAAAGTTAGTTGCACCAACAAAAACAAACTACTTACAACTATTGTAGAAAAAGATAATACACAAAATTTCAAAACACTTAAAAAACTAAGAGAAGCCAAACTAGTAGAACTAGTTGCTAACGAACACAAAGCTAATCCTTTTGTCCCTACCACTGAAGAAAAGATTACCAAACAAAAACTAGTAGATGCCAATGCAGATATATACAATACTCATAAAAAATGTATTAGCAACTATTCACAACAAGAGTTCTCAAAAATTTTCAACAAACATCAGAAGTTATCGGGCAAAAAATATTTTAATAACCACACAAAAGAATATAATAATTGGCAATTAAGTCGCACTTTATGACATTTAATTGTATTTACAAAACAAAAAGGCAGTATATATTCAATATACCGCCTTTATTCAATCTCAAACAAACTCAATACTAGTCATTAACATTATTCGTTGTTATTTAATCAACATTTCGAACTCTTTAATAGCCCAAGCCAGTTCATCATTCATAACCTTATAAGGTTCTTCTTGAGTTAAATCTATACCAGCATTTTTAAGGATGTTAACAGAGTAATCAGATGAGCCACTTTTTAGGAATGTTAGATACCTATCAACCTCGCCCTCTTTGCCCTCATAAATATTTCTTGCAAAGTTAATAGCAGAAGTCATTCCTGTAGCATACTTGTATACATAATATGGTCTATAGAAATGAGGTATCCTCATCCACCCCTCACCAATTTCTGATGGTAGAGACTTAATTCCTTTGCCATAATATTTAGTAATCAATTCACTATACTTAGCATTTAACAAATCTTTGCTGATAGGAGCTCCAGTTTCTACAAGAGTATGCGCATAGAATTCAAATTCACTGTATAGTGTTTGAGTAAATATTGTTCCAATAATATTACTAATATACTTCTCAAGATGAGCAAGTTTCTCGTTCTTATTTTTTGAATTGTTATATAAGAACTTAAACAACAATACTTCATTAACAGTACTTGCAATTTCTGCTAGGAATATAGTGTGGTCATAATGCTCATATGGTTGAGCCTCCGCACTCAATTTTCCGTGCATAGCGTGTCCTAATTCGTGAGCAAGTGTATATATACTTCTACTGTCATCTACAGTGTTTAGAAGGATATATGGGTGAGGAGTAAACATACTACAACAGAAACCACCACTCTCTTTCTTTTCACAAGGATATACATCTATCCAACGATTATCAATCGCTTCTTTCAAATGAGCAACATAATCTTCTCCAAGAACACTCATAGCCTTCAATACATAATCACAACTAGTCTTGTAATCATACTTTTGTTTATTTCTTGTAATAGGAACAATTCTATCATAGAAATAAAAGTCTTTATAACCCAATGCTTTTTGTTTTAACTTGTAAAACTTATGTATATGTTTAACATTTTTGCCAACATTTTCAAGCAAATTAGTATATACCTCTTTAGGAATATTACCACCAAACAAAGAAGCCTCCAAAGTACTTGAATGCTTATAGACATCAGCCATAAACCAATCTGTCTCAACAGATGCAATATAATTAGTAGCAATAGTATTGCACATTGAATGATAACCTTCGTTATAAGAAATCACAGCATTCTTTCTCAATGTTCTATCAGTACTCTCAAGCAATTCACTATAGTTATGTTGATTAACTTCGTGTGGCTTACCCTTGCTATCAAGAGCATCTTTGAACTTCAAATCTAGATTGTCTAGATTATCGAATACATCAGAATAACCACCTAATGATTTACCCGCTTTGGATATAATCGCCTCTTCCTTTTCACTAAGGATATGAGCTTTATTTCTTAAGAAATTATCAAAAGATAGTCTATACAAACTAAATCTTGGGTCTTTCATAAGTTTCCTAATATACTTCTCACCACAAGCTAGAAGTTCACTTTCTTCAAAAGCAGAAGCACAAGCAATCTTTTTGTTAATAGACGAAACTACACTCTCTAATTCTAAGTACTTTGTATTAGATAGGTCCTCTGATAGTTTAAGAAGCAAATAAACCGAAATCTTCTCATCAATCTTGCCCATCTCAGTTCCATACTCAAAAAACTCAAGACATTTATTTGGTTTATGAAGAAGACCTTTGTAACTAGCGAATTTATCTACACTGTTTTTAAGGGTTTCGATATCAGCCATAAGTTCATCTTCGTTTGAATATATATGTGTCAAATCCCACTTATATTTATCATCAATCTGATTTCTTTTTTTCATTAATTTCTCCGCAAAATTTGTAGTTATTTTAAAATTTCGTTAATTGTATAATATATATAATATAATACCTCAATCAACATTAATATATTACTTTGTAATAAAATATTATGTCAAGAAATAAACAACAAAAAACCTAAACAGTATTGACATTTAGACAAAATTATATTAAAATCTAAATGTAATAAATAAAATGGAGGACGATTATGACCAGAAAAACAATGAATGTTATTATTGGAATACTAGTAGCTTTTATAGTAGTGTTCTTTGCTGGGACTTTCGCCTACGAAAATTATATCATTGAAAGAAGCGACGCTCAATACGAACAAAACTTAGAAGGCGAATTAGATAGCGCATCTAAAGAGAACCAAAGCGGAGCTACTAACGAGGAAGCAAGGAACTAATATAACTTGCTATAGTTAAAATAAACCTCAAGAGGTGACATACTCCTCTTGTGTCCTTAAACCAAAATAACTTAGCCAAATTTACTTATTTTAGTAAAGAAGAAAAAACACCGAATAATCGGTGTTTTTCTTTTTTTCATTTCTTAATACAAAAAGTGCGAGGAAACACAATTAATTAACAAATTAATTAAATAAAATTATTTAGATACTAGAGGCATACTAGAATTTATAAATCTCTTTAAATTTTTCATAAGCCATAAGAAGTTCTTTTGCTTTAACTTTATTAAGAGGATTATCTTCCTTCTCAATATATTGTCTTAAATCCTTACCAAAAAGACTTCTTCTAACAATTTCAAGAGGCATTCTATCAGCAATCTCTCTTGGAGTAAGTTTCAATTTCTTATAGTTAGGTAATTTATCAGTATGAACTACGAAATAGATAAGGTCAGACAATCTATTAATTCCTGAACCTTTGTAGTCTCTGTTATAATATCTAATCTCATAGAATGGTTCAATTTTATCTTTGGCATCAAGAGCAATACCACACTCGTTATAGATAATATTTGCAAGAGCAGTATTCAAATCTTGATTACCTTCAACATAACCACCTATTAGTTGAAAACCTTCATCAGTATATCCAACAATCATATTGTTCTTACTTGATACAAGGAACGCCTTTACTCTAGTAACAACCTCATCAATCTCGTTATCTTTTAAATCATCATCATTATATTTAACAATTTCTATCATAATTTATCCTCTTACTTAAAATTCTTTAAATTTTTGGTAGTGCGTGTAAAGTTCTAAGGTCATTAACCATATCCACTCTGAACTCTTGTAGAACTTTCTCTACTTCAATAAGTGGAACAGTAAATATTTTATCATTTTTGACACCTACTGCTAGATTAGTCATATCTTGCATAAGTAGTTGTACTGCAAGAACACCCCATCTAACGCCCAACATTCTATCATAATAAGTTGGCTCTCCACCTCTTTGGATATAACCAATCTCAATACCTCTAGTAGCAATATGAAGTTGTGATTGAAGTTCGTATACAATCTCTTCCATATCAAGTTTGCAACCTTCACTCATCATAACAACTGGAGAAGTAATTCCGTGAGACATTGAATTCTTAACATCTTCAATGATTTGTGGAATAGTATATTCAATCTCGTTAACAGCTAGTGCATCAGCCTCTACAGCCACTGCTGCGTGAAGAGCAATATCTCCACAATGTCTACCCATTGTCTTAAATACTACTGCTCTATCATTAGCATACATAGTTTGTTTGATATCGGTTACAGCATTAACAGCTTGTTGTACTGCAGTATCAAATCCCAAAGACCTCTCTGTATAAAATAAGTCATTATCAATTGTTCCAGGGATACCAATTACATGAACACCTGCATTAACCAAGTCTCTACAACCTCTAAATGAACCATTACCACCAATAACGATAACGCCTTCAATTCCGTTCTTTTTCAAGTTCTCAATCGCTTTGTTAAAACCTGCTTCAGTCATAAACTCAGGACTTCTGCTAGTTTTGATAATCGCACCAGCAACAGTTTCGATATTAGCAACATCAATCTTCTTTAGAGGTCTAATATCATTCTCGATAAGACCTTGATATCCACGATTAATTCCTATTAATTCTATCTTGTTTGAATCGCAAGTGTCGGCAACCGCTTTAATACAAGCATTCATTCCTTGACAGTCGCCACCGCTACAAAGTATTGCTATTTTCTTCATATTATTTTCCTTTTTCCAAAAACTAGATATTTTATTTATATGAACAAGTATCTAACTACTTGCTTATTTATCCTTAAATAGAGTAACATAAAAAATTTTTTTAACCAAGTAAAATATAACATATTACCCAACAATCACTTTCTTTATATTCTATATAAAGCAGTGATTTTTTTGGGTCTATTAAACACATAATTCTACACTTAAATCACTTTGATATAATCATCTTCTATAAATGCGTGTAGTTCATTTATAAGAAATCCTTTAGGATTAACAGTTACACCCAATTGGAAAGGCTTCTGTTGTTTGCTACATTTAACAATTACAGGACTTTCTCCTGGGTAAGACCTTAGAAGTGAATAAATCTCTTTGGATAATTCTTGGTCTGTTAAATCATACATAAGATATAGTCTAGGCACAGCCTTTTTCTCTTCTTTAACAACAGCGCTTTCTGTAGTTGTTGTATCATCTTCTATTTGAGAGATGTTTTCTACTCTTACACAAACACCCCTATCATTGATAGATAATTTACCTTTGATTTTGATAATATTATCTACAAGTAACTTATCTTTATTCAGAGCAAAGGTCTTTGAGAATAACATAGCATCAAATGAACCATATAGGTCTTCAACTTTGACAATAGCCATCTCACTTCCATCACGCTTGGAATATACTTTCTTCATTTCAGTGATAATACCACCACAAGTAACTTCCATATTATCAGACAGCCCCTCATACATATTCTCTGCATCAACTTCATCATCAGCGGACATTTCATCTTTCTCTTCAACTTGTAGCATTCCACCGTTAAAGTTACAAGACTTCAGTTTATCAACAAAGTTTGCAAGAGGGTGTCCACTTACATATATTCCAGCAACTTCCTTCTCATATTTTAGTTTTGTTTGGTCATCAAACTCTGGAATATTAGGCATAGCGATATCATCAGAACCATCATTTTGAAGCACATCACCGAACATACCAATTTGTCCAGATGCTCTATGTTTTCTATCAGATACAACCTTTTCAACGATTTGAGGATATACTCTCATCATTTGACTTCTCTTAGCACCGAAGCAATCGAATGCTCCTGACAAAATCATACTCTCGATACATCTCTTATTAAGTAGAGATACATCAAGTCTATTAATAAAGTCGTTAAGGTCTTTGAAGTCTCCATTAGCTTTTCTTTCCGCAATAATCTGTTCAACAACATTGACACCAACATTTTTTAGCGCAGCAATACCAAATCTGATTTGATTATTCTTAACTGTGAAGAATGTATCTGATTTATTAATATCTGGCGGAAGAACCTCAATTTTTTCTTCCTTAGCATAAGTAATATAATTCTTAATTTCATCGGCATTAGTAATTCTATTGTTAATAACAGCAGTTAAAAATTCCGCTTCATAGTGACACTTTAAATATGCTGTTTGATAAGTAACAAGACTATACGCAGCTGCGTGAGATTTGTTAAACGCATACTTAGCAAAGTCTTCCATCTCCGCCCAAATAGCAGAAGCAACTTCTTCTGGAACACCACGATTAACCGCACCATCAATCTTGGTATTAAGTTTACCATCAATATCCGTAAACTCTTCTCTTCCGTGTAAGAATACTTCCTTCTCCTTCTGCATCGCTTCAACCTGCTTCTTACCCATCATTCTTCTAACCATATCTGCTTGACCTAGGGTATATCCAGCCATATCTTGAACTATTCTCATAACTTGTTCTTGATATACTATACAACCGTAAGTAGGCTTCAAAATTGGCTCTAGAATTGGGTGAGCATAAGTTACTTCCGATGGATTATGTTTGTTGTGTACGAACCTAGGAATAGCGTTCATAGGTCCTGGTCTATACATTGACACCGCAGCGACAATATCTTCTATACAGGTTGGTCTAAGTTCCTTCATAAAGTTTTGGAAACCGCCACTTTCAATCTGGAATATAGCCTTTGTATTACCTGTTGAAATTAGTTTAAACACTTCTGGGTCGTCATATGTGTCGTGTTCAAAATCAATCTCAACGCCATAATTCTCTTTAATATAAAGAAGCGCCATTCTAATATCAGATAAGTTTCGAAGGCCCAAGAAGTCCATCTTCAAATGTCCTAAGTGTTCCATTTCAACACCGACATATTGAGTAGTAATATCTTCACCATTTCTAGAAAGTGGAATAAATTTCATTAGGTCATCTTTACCAATAATAACACCACAAGCGTGTGTACTTGTCTGTCTAGGAGCATCTTCTAGTTTCATCGCAACATCAACGACTTTCTTAACATCTGGGTTCTCATTGTACATAGCAACAAGTTCTGGCACAGAATAATCTACGCCATAATCTTTAGCACCCTCTTTAGGCTTATAGAAACCAAAACATTTCATAATTATATTAGGTCTTTTGATTTCAATATCTTTGCCATCTTTTGTGATTTTATTAGGCATAGCCTTGGTAACAGCATCAAGTTCGCTATAAGGCACTTTCATAGCTCTTCCGACATCTTTGATAGCATTCTTGGCTGCCATTGTACCGAAAGTAATTATCTTAGCAACTCGCTCATTACCATACTTTCCTCTAACATATTGAATTACTTCTTGTCTTCTACAGTCTTCAAAGTCGATATCAAAGTCGGGAGCAGATACTCTTTCTGTATGCAAAAATCTTTCGAAAATTAGGTCGTATTTTAGAGGGTCAATATTGGTAATGCCAATAAGATAAGCAACAATAGAACCTGCACCACTACCTCTTCCAGGGCCAACAGATATTCCCATATTTCTAGCAGCATTAATATAATCCCATACAATTAGGAAATATTCAACGAAACCTTGCTTGGTAATAACGCCAAGTTCTCTTTCTATTCTTTCTCTAATAACATCTGTATACTCACCATACTTTCTCTTGACACCCTCATCAATAAGTTTACGCAAATATACAAGAGGCTCTTCGCCAGTTACAGGTTCATATTTAGGGAACAAATAATGTCCGTAAGTATGTTTATAATTACATTTATCAGCAATCTCAAGAGTATTAGCAAGTGCTTCTGGGTGATTTGGGAATAGTTCCGCCATCTCATCTCCAGTTCTTAGATAGAACTCATCTCCTGGAAGTTTAAGTCTGTCAGGGTCGTCAACAGTCTTGCCCATCTGTACACACATAAGTACATCTTGAATTTCTGCATCTTCTTTGTTAATATAATGCACATCATTAGTTGCAACAAGTTTAACACCAAATTTCTCTGCATATTCGAACAATTTAGCATTAACTTCTAATTGTTCTGGTAAGTGATGGTTCTGAACTTCTAGATAAAAGTCATCTCCAAATAAGTCTTTGAACCATTTAATTAACCTTTCTGCCTCTTCATAATCTCTTTTTAGAATTGCTTGAGGAATATCTCCCGCAAGACACGCAGAAAGACAAACAACACCCTCGTGATACTGTTCCAAAGTCTTGTAGTCAATTCTTGGCTTATAATAGAAACCCTCTTTGAACGCAATAGAATTTAGACGACAAATATTATTATATCCCACCTCATCTTTTGCTAGTAACACAAGGTGAGCATATTTACTTTTGCCATTTTTCTCGTACAAATCATTGGCAACATAAAACTCACAACCAAAAATCGCCTTAATACCTTGTTTTCTACAAACATCATAGAACTTAACTGCACCATACATATTTCCGTGGTCAGTAATAGCAACTGCAGGCATTCCTAGGTCCTTACACCTTTGAGCTAATTGGTCAATTCTTGCAATTCCATCAAGCAAACTAAATTCAGTATGAACATGCAAGTGTACAAAGTCTGTCATCTCTATCTCCTTAAAGGGTTGTTATTCTCAATTTATCATTTTCAATTTTTTGTGCCATCTCCAAGATTTTTGTAAATCTATGATTAATGCCACTTTTAGTTAATTTTTGTGTACTCAAAGCCCTCAATTCTTCCAAGGTTGCATCTGGGTTAGCAAGTCTAAGAAGTGCCAGTTCCATAAGCCCCTCACTCAAGCTCTCAAGCCCTACATTTTCTTGGATAACTTTGATAGCATTAAGTTGTCTAACTGAAGCGCCAATTGTCTTATTAAGATTGGCGTTCATACAGTTAGTTTGTCTATTAATATTATTCCTAAGTTCTCTAATTGCAGCCTCATTTTGTAGATTTAGAACTGCCTTATTAGCACCGACTAACGCCAATGTGTCACAAATCAATTGATATTCTTTGATATATACAATAGGCGAATTTTTTCTAGTTGTAATCTTAGCAGGAATATCGAATTCTGCAAGTAACTTCAAAAAATCCTCAGCAATCTTCTCAAAGTTAAACACAAACTCTAGGTGATATCCTGAATTACTCTTCTCATTGTCATAATTTTTGATAATTATATTGCTAGTAGCACAAGACACAAAAGCGCCTCTAATATAACTTCTCTTACAACACTCATCCATTACAACGAAGTCGGCAATTCCATTTTCGATAGAAAGTAGCCCACTTTCATCAATATTCATAATACCTAAATCTTTTAGTAATTGGTCAGTAATACTATGAGGTAGAGTAATCTTATATCTACTGCTTTTAGAGATATTGGTATCCTCTAGCAATTCAATCTCACATTCAATCCCATAATATTGCTCAATAACACTTTTAATTTTGCCATACAAATCAGCAAGTTCAGTATAAATAGCAACACTAATTTTGTGTCCAGAAGAAATACTAAGTTCCCCCGAACACTTAATAATAGCACTCAAAAAAGCAATAGAACAACAATCATTGTCTATTGAACTTTCCAATACTTCCATTTTAGCATTTGTTGAGAATGACATATTTTCACCTTAATTTTTTGTATCTTAGTTTTATTTATGAAAAGTTGGCAACTTGTCCACATTAGCAACTTGCTCTAGAGGTATATTATATTTCTCGATAAGATTAAACGCCATACTATTTTTACCAACATTTTCTTTCTTATGAGCATCACTATCTATAATGAACTTAACCCCTGTTGCCACCATACCAGCAATATCCTCTTTGGTAAAGTTAATTCTTTTTCCATTAAGTTCGATATAAATATTTCTCTTAACACATTCCTTAGCAAGTCTTACACAATCAACCGCACAACCAGCATATCCTAGATGTGCAAGAATATTAACTCTATGCTTGTCCATAGCACTAATATAAGCCATAGTATTGCGTTCAATTTGCTTCTTACTAGGCTTCTTTCTGAACATATTAGGGAAAGCAAATCTGAAAAGTTGAGAAAAGGAATACTTACTTGCTTTGTGATAACCTAGAACCACAACATCTAAGTCTTTTAGTTCATCATCACTAATATCTATATCACCATATTCTGACATCAAATTTGCTTCTATTCCAAGCAAAACCTTCACTTTATATTTATCTTTTACTGCTTCAATATCGGCTTTAATCTTAGGCAAATCACCAGCACTAATATGATTCCAGCCCTTGTATGAATGCTCTGTAATAGCAATTTCTTTTAGACCCAATATCTCCGCTTGTTCAATATTCTCCTCAACAGTACTTTTGCCGTGAGTATAGGTTGTATGTGTATGATAATCACCTAAAAGCCTCATTAAAACTCTCCTAAAAATTCAATCTCTGTTTCTAATAAAATATTATATTTCTCTTCAAACTTGGTTTGAATTAGACTTATTAATTTATAAATATCTTGAGCCTTCGCTTCACCAAGATTGATTATAAAGTTTGCGTGTTTTATTGATACTTGTGCATCACCGACTGTAAGTCCTTTTAGTCCCATAAGGTCCAGACACTTGCTAACTTCAATCCCCTCAACCTTCTTAAAAACACAACCAGCACTTGGCTTGTTAAGCGGTTGAGAAGCAGCCCTCATCTTCGAAACCTCATTAAATCTCTGCATAATATCTTGCTTATTCAACGGTTTAAACTTTAGCCCCACTCGCACAATAATTGCACCATTATCTTGGAAAACACTATGTCGATATGAGAACTTACAAGCATCTTTATCAAAATATGTCAACTTGCCATCTAGATAGGCCACGACATATTCAACAAGTTTGGCTGTTTCATAGTTATAGGCAGAGGCGTTCATATACACCGCTCCTCCAATAGTCGCAGGAATTCCCGCACCATCTTCTAGTCCAGATAAATTATTTGAACTAGTATAGGCAAAGATTTTTGATAGTTTTACCCCTGCACCTACTTCTATTGTGTTATCCCCAGTACTCTCAATTCTTGCCAAATCTCCAGAAAGTTTCAGAACAACACCATTGTACCCTTTGTCCGACACAAGAATATTACTACCTGCACCTATAACAAAATACTCTATAGATTTATCTTTTAAATACTTAGTAACTTTAACAAATCCCTCAAGCGTTTTGATTAGGACAAAAACTTTTGCTCTACCACCACATTTGAAAGTAGAATACTTAGACATATCAACACTAGAGATTACCTCTCCACCTTGATTTAATTTTCTCAAAGTTCTAACACTAAAATCAAATCTAAACATATTGTACCCCAAAAAAAACAAATTTCAAAATAAAATAATAATTATATATCTTATTTTATTATATATGTACAATACATTTAGTTCGGTTAATAGTATTAGAATTTTAGTTTCTTATCTCCCTGAATTATATCAAAATTATCCAAAGCCTTATTAATAGCATTAAGTACAATTTTCTTTCTTGCCACCCAAAGAGGAGCAACTAATTCGGTTTTAGGAGGGTCGGCATTTATTCTATGAACAATAATATTTGAGTTCAAATTCGAAATAACTCTTGCAACCATATCTACATAATACTCTTGTGTAATTGGTTCATACTCGCCATCATTATACATATTCTCAAGGCGAGTGTTTTTCATAATATATGTCGAATGAAGTTTAACGCCATTTACTCCACACTCATTAATAAATTTAATAGTATCCTCAATATCCCTTGTGGTTTCGTTAGGAAGTCCTATCATCATATGCGCAACAATATCAATCTCATATTTTTTCAAAATTTGAACTGCGTTAGCGAAATCCTCTGTAGTATATCCTCTATTAATAAGTTTACCTATCTCATCACTTGCTGTTTGAAGCCCAAGTTCAACACACACATAATATCTATCTTTGTAAGATGCAAGTAACCTTGCAATATTTTCATCAATACAATCTGGTCTAGTGGCAACCTCAAGCCCCACAAATTTATCACTAGTAGCAAGGGCAATATCATATTTCTTTTTTAAATTTTCAACACTATCATAAGTATTAGAAAAACTCTGGAAGTACACAAGGAACTTCTCAGCCCTCTCACCCCTATAAGAGTTCAGAAAACCGTTAATTTGACTAACAATAGATTGCTCTACACAAGAAGTCTTATACTTAATCAAATCTCCAGCCCCTTCATTACCACAAAAAATACAACCGCCAGTTGCAACTTTGCCATCTCTATTAGGACAAGTGAATCCTCCATCAACACACACCTTCAGAGTGCGAGAGCCAAACTTTTGTTTCAAATAACTATTAAGATGATTGTATCTAACCTTTTCCATATTTCTATATTATCACAAGTTTACACTTTTTCAAATTAGTTACAACTATGAATACTCAACAAAAGTAATATTTGTTACTCAAAAACAATATACATATAAAAAACCTAAAAAGGAATAAAAGTATGAAATTGAAAAAAATATTACTACTGTTAATCTTACCCCTTCTTATATTTTCTAGCGGGTGTAAAGACAACACCCTAAGCAAAATCAGCAAAGACTTAAACACCTACACAATGGATATAGTCTACAATGATGACCATACACTAAACATTACTCAATCTCTTGAATACCATAACAAAACAGATAACACTTTGGAAGAAATCAAGTTCCATCTATATCCAAGAAGTTTTAGAGAAGATAGCAACTGTTCAGTTGTTAGCACTCTTAACCACTCAAAATGTTACTACAATGGCAAAAGTTTTGGAGACCTCGAAATATCATCTTTGGCAGTTAATAACAATCCTAGCAACATACATATAGGAGGTTATGATGATGATATTTTAGAGGTAAAACTTGAAGAAAAATTAGAACCTCAAAAGAGTTGTAATATTACTATGACCTACACTGTAATAATACCCAATATCAATCATAGATTTGGCTATGGAGAGAACACCATTAACTTAGGTAACTTTTATCCCATTGTTTGTGTATATGAAGATGGTGAATTTGTAACAGATAGTTACCATTATAACGGCGACCCATTTTATTCCGATATGGCAAACTATGAAGTTACTATTACAACTAATTCCAATTTAAAACTCGCAACAACCGGCAATATAAATAGCACACAAAATAACGAAAACAATACCACAACTTATTCAATCAAAGCATTAGCGGTTAGAGATTTCGCCTTCGTACTTTCTGACAAATTCAATATAGTTTCTGACACTATTAATGATATAGTAGTCAATTATTACTATTATAATAACCAATACCCTGCTGAATGTTTAAAAGCAGGACTCGATAGTATTGCTACTTTA
>JAZLDP010000126.1:0-7562 GCA_045614835.1 Clostridia bacterium
ATTGTTAAAACAATGGGTCGTGAGATTGTTGAAGCAAACTACAACCAAAACCCTATTGATTTGGTTGGTAGATTATATAACCTTGGATTTCAAACTTATAAAGATATTCCAAGGGATGATAAAGGTAACTCTCTTATTGAAGAAGTTTGTGCTTATGTTGATACAGCCGACCAAGGTGATGACTACCTTTGCTGTATTATCTACGGACTTTTCCGTGGTCAATGTTATATCTACGATGTTTATTTCACTAAAGAAGGTATGGAAGTTACTGAACCTGAAGTGGCAAAACGACTTTACGAACACAAGGTTAATAAGGCTTATATCGAGTCGAACTCAGGTGGTCGAGGTTTTGGTAGGTCAGTAGAACGCATTTTAAGAGAAAAATATCGTTGGTATAAAACCTACATTGATTTATTCACACAAACTCGTAATAAGAAAGCGAGAATATTAAGTTCAGCAACTTGGTGTCAAAATAACATCAAATTCCCTGTAGGTTGGGAAATTAACTACGCTGAATTTTATGGTGACTTAATGAGTTACCAAAAAGAAGGTAAGATGAAGCACGATGATGCCGAAGACTGTTTAGCTGGTCTCTATGACAAAGTAGGCAAAGGTGCTTTATTTAGTTTTACATAAGGAGGTAGAAACTTATGAAAATATTAGATGGTAGAGAAGATAGAGATAGTTTCTACCAATGGGATTTGAACCAGAAAATAACTTATCACAAATTCAAAGTTGGTGATGAAGTTCATTTTTATAATTTAAGACAACCAAACGCTTTAGTTCTTAAATGTTATGAATTGGATAACAAAGTAGTTGTTGATGTTCCTAATATCTTATTACAAATAGCACAACCAATTCGAGTGTATTGGATGTTTAAAGATGACTCAAATTCTTATACAAGAGAAGATTTTAGTTTTCAAGTTGAGCAGCGACCAAAACCAAGCGATTATGTTTATACAGAAACCGAGATAATAACGGTTGAAAGTCTTGCAAAAGACCTTCAAGAAAAAATTGATAGTGGTTATTTTAACGGTAAAGACGGTAAAGACGGTAAAGACGGTAAAGATTATGTGTTGACAGAAGAAGATTATCAAAAAATTGCAAGTTTGGTCGGTGGTACAGGTGACGATAAACTATCAATATCAGTGTGCAAAAACGATGACGAAGCAATCGCTTTCTTTACGGCTTTCAACGAAGGCACTTTAGAGCTACCCATATTGTTTGTGTGTGGCTATGATAGCGAAGTGTTAGGAATGTCTATTGGCACTATGTGTTTGTTAGTTGACCTTGATTTAGGCGAACCCTATACAGTTATGATACCTGTAATGGAATTGCCATTTACTTACGATATGGCAAATTCAATTACTAATTCAGCAAATAAAATTGCAGATATGGAAACATACGGCAAATGGACTGATTTGGGAGCAGTTTGTAGTTTAGGCGAAATAACATTTGGCAACTATAACAAAATATTTTATATGCAACCACAAACAGAAATGATTGCTTTTAATTGGACTGTTGCTAATAGGTTGTTTTTAAAAACAAATGCCACCAAAGTAACACCAAATATTGACCTTTCAAGTTTTACAGATGAGACGGTTACAATTCGTATATATGCCGAAAATTTTGTATCAAAAATTTGGTTAAAGGTTGAAGTGATAGGTGCAAACAATAGCACAACACAGTTTTTTGAACTTGCTACAAACACCGACCAATCTTTTTTGCCTATAATTAGTGCGACTTGTTCAACGGCAAATCTTACAAATAGTACGATTTTATATGCAAAGGGGAAACGATAATATGAAAATACTTGAAAATGGCAAGATTGTAGATTTGCGAGAAGGACACCCTTGTTACAAGTTAATCAATCAAATAAAGCAAGCCAATTCGACAACTAAAAACGAAAATCAAAATTTTGGCACAGGCAACGAAACAGTAACACAATAACAAAATAATAAAGGGGAAGGTATTATGTCAAAAATTTGTTTTATCGTAGGTCACGGTAAATCAAAAACAGGTGGCTACGATAGTGGTGCTACAAATGGTAAATACCACGAATTTAAAATTGCAAAAGAAATTGCAAAATATGCTCAGGCTTATTATAACAAGAATTATAGTGAACAAGCCGACTTAATGAATTACAATGGTGATTTGTATTTACAAGACCGAATTAATAAGGTTAATAAATGCAGTTATGATTTTATTGCTGAAATCCATCTTAACGCTGGTGGGGGTACAGGCACAGAATGTTACTACTACCATAAGAGCAACACTGGTCAAGAATACGCTGATAAGATTTGTGATTATATTGCAAAGGATTTGGATATTAAACAGCGTGATAATTATGGCGATGACCGAAAATTTGACGAAGATAAAGACGGTGGAGATAAAACTAAACTCACTGATAGAGGTCAAGACTATTTTGGTATTATTCGCTCAACCAAACCAACAGCAGTATTAATTGAAACTGTTTTTATTGATACTACTGCAGACCTTAATAAAGTTAAAACTGCTACAGGTCAAAAGAAATGTGGTGAAGCAATCGCAAAAGCAGTTGCAGAAGTTAGAGGTTTAAAGAAAAAAACCAAAACTACCTCTACTAAGAAAACTGCAACAACTAATAAGACAACAAATAATTCTACTAAGAAAACAACAGCGACTATTACAAGTAAAGGTTACTTCAAAAAATACACTGGTAAATCAGCAAGTATTGTAGATGCTTTAAAATCTATTGGTGTAAATTCTTCTTTCTCTAATAGAAAAGCAATCGCTAAAGCCAATGGTATCAAATCTTATATTGGTACAACAACACAAAATACAAAATTACTTGCGTTATTAAAACAAGGTAAACTTAGAAGACCTTAAACTAATAAAAGGAGAATAGGATTTGGGAATTTTCAATTTATTTAAACAACCTGACTTACCAAAACCTGAAAATAACTCCGTATCAGATGCAGTCAATCCAGATATTCGATATTTGGAGAATGTTCTTCGTAAGTGGTTAGATGGTAACCAACGAGAAGAACAATTACTTGCCGAAAAGTATTACGATGGTGACCACGATATTCTCAAACGAGAAAAGAAAGTCATTGGTGCTGACGGTGGGTTAAAAACAATAGATAATGTTCCTAATAATAAGTTAGTAGATAACCAATATCGTAAATTGGTTGACCAAAAAACTAACTACGCATTAGGTAAACCATTAACTATTGCAACATCTAAAGACGAATATCTGAAACTATTGAATAGTGTATTTACTAAATCAGTTCATCGTCAACTTCGTGTACTTACTCGGTATGCCGTTGACGGTGGCATCGCTTGGTTATATCCATATTATGACGAAGAAAGTAATTTTAAGTTGATGGTATTTCCATCGTATGAGATTTGCCCTATTTGGAAAGACAAAGGACATACAATGCTCGATGGTGCTATGCGTTACTATTCTGAAGATGTATTCGATAGTAAAGGTGGAACTACAACACATTATTATGTTGATTTATTTACCACGCACGGCATAACCCATTTTACTTATCATAATGGAAGTTTAAAGTTGAGCGATGACTCACATAGTGACTACATTTATAGTGACGGAGTTGGATGTAATTGGAACAGGTTACCAATTATTCCATTTAAATATAACGACAAAGAAATTCCACTCATTCGTGGTGTTAAGGCATTACAAGACTCACTCAATCAAGTTTTAAGTGATTTCCAAAACAATATGGAAGAAGACCCAAGAACTTCAATTTTAGTATTGAAGAACTACGATGGTACAAATATTCCAGAGTTTAGACAAAATCTTGCAACCTATGGTGTTATTAAAGTAACTACTGTTGATGGTGTTCAAGGTGGTGTTGAAACACTTAAAGTTGAAGTTAATGCTGCTAACTACCAAGCCATTCTTATGCAATTAAAACGAGGTATCGTGGAAAATGGTAGGGGTTTTGATGCTAAAGAAGAACGAATGGATGGTGACCCAAACCAAATGAATATCGAGTCAATGTATACCGATATTGATTTGGATGTTAATGCTATGGAAACCGAGTTCCAAGCTGGTTTTGAAGAATTAAAGTGGTTTATAGACCAATATCTAATTCATCAAGGCAATCTTGATTATACTGAAGAAGATGTTGAGTTCGTATTCAATCGTGATATTTTCATTAACGAAGATGCTAAAATTGAAAACTGTAAAAAATCAGTTGGTATTATTTCTAATAAGACCATTATTAGTAGACATCCTTGGGTAACTAATGTTGAACACGAATTACGAGAAATCGAACTTGATAAACAAGCAGAATTAGATGAGATGTCTGCCACAATGCAAATACAAGCTCAAAACAAACCTGAACCAACAACTGGTGGTGATGAGTAATGTATAGCGAAAAAGAATTTACAGAATTAGAACAAGACGAAAGACAATTAACAGATGAAATGATTGCCGTTATGTTACTAATTCTCGCTAATACCAAAACATCTTTGGAAAAAGAGATTAGAAGTTTTTATTCAAAGTATGGTAAAGATGGTGTGGTTACATATCAAGAAGCTCGTAAGTGGGTTTCAACGATTGACCACAGACGAAGATTAACAGTTTTGAATTTGTTTTTAAGTAACGAATTTGCAAAAACACACGATAGTCTAAAAATTGAATTTGAAAAGATGTTGAAATCAGTTGTTAGTAAAGAAACTGATTTTTTTGGTGTTGATATAGATACTCAATCGGTACTCACAACTAAGTGGGGTGAAGATAATAACACCTGGCAACAACGATTGGAATACTACATAAATCTTTGGAGTATTCGTATTGCTTTTGATTGGAAAAGGTCATTAACGAAAGATGCTACATTAAATGTCGTTTTAGAGTTATTAGATAATCGCTTTATGAGTATCGAAAAAGTATTAAAACGATTTGGGTTAGATGAGTCAACTGCTATTGGTTCATTATCCAGATATAAAATTTTTAGAGAGTTGGGTATTACAAAATATCAATTCTACACTGTACCTGATGAACGCAGATGTGAAATTTGTGGTTCAATGCACGGTACAATTTTCCCAATTTCTGCTTATGAAGTTGGTGTAACTGCTTCACCAATTCACAACAGATGTAGATGTTGGGAAATTCCTATTTTGGAATAGTGGACTTTAGTCCTTATTCATATATGTGGTAGGGTGGGAGTTCCTCCCCACTCCTACCCTACTTTTTCACACATTATATTGGGAGGTACTAATGTGCTTGATGATTTTATTTTAATTGATGCAAAATATGATAATAATACCACATTAAATATTTATCCATTAGGTGATGTTCACATTGGTTCAAAAGAATTTAATTTGGACTTATTCAAACAATGGATTGAAGTGGTTAAAAATGACCCTAATGGTGCAGTAGTAATCATTGGGGATATGATGAATATGGGTTTACGAAACTCAAAGTCAAATGTTTATGAAGAAACATTATCACCAATGGAACAAAAAGAACTCTGTTACGAGTTGTTAAAACCGATAAAAGATAAAATTATTGGTGGTTGTTCTGGTAATCACGAATATCGTATGGTTAAAGAAGTGGGTACAAACCCATTATACGATGTATTCTGTAGACTTTGTATCGAGGATAGATACAGAGAAAATGCTTGTTTTATAAAGTTGACAGTTGGGAAACTTCGTAAAAACCCAATAACTTATGGTGTAGTTCTTACTCACGGTAGTACAAAGAATAAGGATGAAAAATGGACTTATTCTATTGATGGCTGTGATTGTTTTATTAGTGGTCACACACATCTTGGAACACACCAACCTTATGGGAAAATCAGAATGGATTTATCCCACAATAAAGTGAAAACGGTTGGCTACCAAAATATAGTAGTTATGCCTTTTCAAAGTTACGGTGGCTATGCTATCCGTGGCAAATATTTACCTAATCATTTAGGTCAATTTCAGTGTATCACCTTTGATGGTACATCCAAAAAAGTGGGATACATCTATTCTTAATTGTCAAGTAAGACGAAAAACTACAACTCTGTGGTGCAACCACGAAAAAAAGCGAAGGGGAATTTATTTATGAAAAGAGATTTTTTGAAAAACTTAGGTATTGAAGACAAGGAAATTATTGACAAGATTTTAGATGAGAACTCTGCTGATATTGGTAGAGCAAAAGGTGAGTTAGATACTTATAAAACAAAATCGGAAAACTTGGAGAAAGACATTAAGACAAAAGATGATAAAATAGCAGACTTAGAAAAACAAGTCAGTGGTATAGATGCTCTTAATCAAGAGATTTCTCAGTTGAAAACCGACAATACTAATCTCAATAATGAATTGAATACTAAAGTTTCTAAAATTCAAAAAGCTCACGCTATTGAGGGTGCTATTCGTGATGCTAAAGGTAAAAATGTTAAAGCAATTGTGGCACTTCTTGATGATGACAAAATCACTTACGAGAATGGTGAGTTAAAAGGTATTTCAGAACAATTAGAAACTCTCGCAAGTGCAGAAGATAGTTCTATGCTGTTTGGTGATGCTAAAGCAAATCCACCGTCTGGAACTCACTTAAACAATCCACCTTTCGGTGGAAATGGTGCTAATGCACCAACATCAAAGACTTTTGTCGATGCTATCGCACAGAGTCTTAATAAACAATAATAAATTCATTTAGGAAGGATGATTTAGTTTATGGCAGTAACACTTGCTCAGGCTAAGTTGAATGTAACAGATGACCTTCAACTTGGTATTATTGACGAATTTGCAAAAAGTTCATTTATTCTTAACAACATTCCGTTTGATGACTGTGTATCTCCTGTTGGTGGTGGTGCAACTCTCACATACGGCTACACTCGTTTAATCACACAACCAACTGCTGAGTTCCGTTCAGTAAACAGCGAATACAACACACACGAAGTTCAAAAGCAAAGATATACAACTGACCTTAAAGTGTTCGGTGGTGCTTATGAAGTTGACCGTATTATCGCTAATATGGGTGGTATCGCTGATGAAGTTGCACTTCAGTCTTCTCAAAAAGTAAAGGCAGCTTCAGCACTTTTCTCTGATACTATTATCAATGGTAATTCTTCTACTGATGCTGATGTATTCGATGGTCTTGATGTTGCAGTAACAGGTTCTGATACAGAATTTGACCCAGGTACTGCTATTGACCTTTCAACATCAGAACTCGTAACTGCTAACGCTACACTTTTCGTTGATGCTCTTGACGAATGGCTTGGTGAAATGGATGGTACAGATGCTATTCTTTGTAACTCAAAGATGGCTGCTAAGTTCCGTGCTATCGCTCGTAGAATGGGTATGTATCAAACAACTAAGAACGACTTTGGTCAAAAAGTAGAATACTATGGTAACATTCCATTTGTTGACCTTGGTGCTAAAGCTGGTTCTAATGACCCAATCGTTGGTATTAAAGATGGCGTTACATCACTTTATGCCGTTAGATTTGGTCTTGATGGTTTCCACGCTATTTCTATGGCTGGTCAACCACCTGTTAAGATTTGGCTTCCAGATTTCACAACTTCAGGTGCTGTTAAGAAGGGTGAAGTTGAAATGGTAGCTGGTTG
>JAZLDP010000127.1:0-2966 GCA_045614835.1 Clostridia bacterium
ATATATTATTATATATTAATATAATTGTATTAAATTAAATAATAAATACTTCAATTAATTGACTAAAAAGTGTGAAAGTGCTAGAATTTTTTTGTTAATAAATAGGAGAAAGATATGAAAAAATTTGTAACAATATTATTAACTCTTATGTTATGTGTATTTGGACTAACAAGTGTTGTAGGTTGTAAAGATAATGATGGCGGAGAGGATAATACACTTTATGTTTATATGCCAGATGGGGCACCAGCCCTAGCTATGAGTAAACTACTTAATGATAATAATCAGTTTGGCTTAGAGATAGATTATTCGGTGGTTGCTTCTAGTAATATTTCTAATTATATAATTAATAAGTCTGCCGATATTGCAGTTATTCCTGTTAATATGGCTTCTAAAATATTAGGAAATAATTATAAGATTATTGCAACAGTTACTAATGGAAATTTGTATATTGTTGGTAATGTTGAGGCTAATTCTCTAGCAGATTTAACTAACGAAGTTGTGGGTGTAATTGGTCAGGGTAATGTGCCAGACTTGAACCTAAAATATCTACTTTCTTCCAACTCTATTGAGTATGTGGCTAGTGATGTTGCTGTTCCTAATAAAGTTGCTCTTAGATACTTTGCTGATGCAGGAACTTTGATTCCAATGTTGAAAAATAATCAAATGTCTTTTGGTCTTCTTCCTGAACCTGCGGTTTCAAAATTAATTGGTATGGCTAATAACTTTAGTATCAAATTAAATATTCAATCTTTATGGGAGAGTGGGGCTTATCCACAAGCAGTTATTGTTGCAAAAACCGAACTTGTAAACAACAATTCAGAATTGATTGAAAGTATGATAGAAGAACTTGAAGAAAATGAACAATGGGCTGTAGATAATCCTGTACTAGCGGTTAATGCAGTTAACGCTCATTTGGAGAAGGGTGTATCTGCTTCTTTGCAAAATACTATTTCAAGTAGTGCAATTCAAAATTGTAATATAGATGTTATTTCTGCTAAAAATGATGGAGAAAAACAAAGAATAATTGCATACTGGGAGAAAATAAAAACTGTCAATGCTAATGCTATTGGTGAGTATTCAGAAAGTTTGTTTTGGTAAAATATGAAATTAAATAAATGTAATAAAATTCTTAATTTAATATTGCCTATTGTAACTATACTTGTATTAATTTCGATATGGCTAGTCGGTGCTTTGATTGTTGAGGAAGCAATAATTTTACCTACGCCCAAAGCTACTTTTGTTAGAATATTTGAACTATTAGGAGAGGGTAAGTTTTGGCAAAACTTAATAGGTACAATTGGTAGAAGTTTGATTGCTTTTTTGATATCATTTATTCTTGGTTTAGCTCTTGCTTTATGTGTTAAATTTTCAAAAATTAGTAGACCAATAATTTCAATAATAGTATCAATCATTAGGGCTATGCCAACTATTGCTGTTGTATTACTTTTGCTTCTATGGACCAACTCAAGAGTTGCTGCAGTTGTGGTTACAATGCTGGTTGTATTACCAACAGTATTTAGTTCAATGCAAGAGGCTTTAAATAAAATTGATGGCGATATAATTGCTATGTTGAAACTTTATAATGTTAGTAAAAAAGATATGTTCTTTAAATATATTTTACCTATTATTCTACCATCAACAATAAAAACTATTGGTAGTGGAATAGCACTTAATATTAAGTTAATTGTAGCATCTGAAGTGATTGCAGGAACAGCTATGTCGATTGGCAATATGATGAATGAAGCAAAGATATATTTTGAGACTGCGGAACTATTCGCAATTGTAATATTTATGCTAATAATTTCAGTAACAATCGAACTTGTATTTGCCAAGATTGCTGAAAAGGTGGGTGGCAAATATGAGAGTAAATAATATTACGAAAAAATACGGAGATAAAGTTGTTTTAGATGATTTCTCTTATGACTTTAAAGATGGTAAAATTACTGTAATCTTGGGCGAGAGTGGTGTAGGAAAGACTACACTTCTAAATATTATTGCAGGGCTAGATAATGACAACTATGAGATTGAAAAAAGAAGTATTTCTTATGTTTTTCAAAATGATAGATTGTTGCCTAATTTGAATATTGAAAACAATCTAAAAACAGTGTGTAAAGATATTGATGTAAAGTCGGTTCTTGAAGAGTTTGAACTAAGTAATGCTACAAACTTATATCCAAAAGAATTAAGTGCAGGTATGTCTAGAAGAGTGTCTATTATTAGAGCATTATATTATCCCGCTGAACTATTGTTAATGGATGAACCTTTTAGAAATCTTGATTATTATTTGAAATATAAGATTATGGATATTATCAAGGATATGCATAAGAAAAGTAAAAATACCGTAATTATGGTTACGCACGATATTGCTGAGGCAGTATATATAGCAGATAATATAATACTATTAGATAGCAAAGGTGAGATTGTATATAAAACTAATAAGATTACCAAAAATACAGAGAAAGAAATATTGGATAAGTTCTTAAAGAAGAAATGATTTATAAATTAATTATTTGTTTAAAAAATAAAAGTTTCCAGTTGTATTACAAGTGGAAACTTTTTATTGTTGGTTATTTGAGTTTGTCTTTTAATTGTGGGTAGGTTTCTAAATAATAATTAAAATCTTCGGTTGGCATAACGTTTTTAAATTTTTCGATGTCAATAAAATCTATTAAATTTCTTGTTTTTTGATTTGCAAAAACGGCAACTTCAAAGTCAGTTGAATTTTCTAAATGTAAATCGTAAACGCCGATTCCTCCAGCAGTTCTATTAAGTAAATATTTAGGATCGAAATTTCTTACTATTTTTTCTTCGGTTGAATATGTTGCATAAGTTTTTTTATAAAAAATTCGTGTTGTATCTAATGGCCCGAAAGAATCGATAGATAGAATTGAAGACAAAACATCTCCCCATAAAAGTCTTTCTAATGACTTTTTATTGTTCCAATGACTTCTAATTCTTTTTTTTAT
>JAZLDP010000128.1:0-11890 GCA_045614835.1 Clostridia bacterium
GTTGGTGGTAATTATGCAGTTAGACCTATCACAGGTTTGTTAGATGGCGATGCCATTGATTTAGATGGCTCAACCGACATTGATGATGGCACACTCAACACCTATTCACAAGGTATCGTTGCTATCGAAATGGGTAAAGCGTTTACCGAAAAAGACTTCACTTATTCTTTAAGTGGCAAAGACTTCATTATGGTTGTTGCCGAACAAGTCGCTCGCTATTGGCAAAAACAAATTCAAAAGAAAATGTTATCCGTTTTAAAAGGTATCTTCGCTACTGCTTTAGCAGGTAGTGTTATTGCCAAAACTGCAGTTGCTTCTACTGACATCATTGATGTTGTTAGAGAAATCGGTGGCGACAATGCTGATTTATTCAAAGTTGTCTTTATGCACTCGGTTGTTGCTAAAGAATTAGAAAAAACTGAAAAATTAACATATGCCTTATACAATGACGCTAATGGTTTACAAAGACAATCTAACATCGCCTATTGGAATGGTAGATTAGTTATCGTGAACGACCAATGCCCTGTTGTTGACAATGGCGATAGCACAAAAACATATCGCACATACTTCTTGGGCGAAAGAGCGTTTGCTCGTGGCGATTTACCATTATTAGTTCCTGCTGAAATGGTTAGAGAAGCCAAAACCAACGGAGGTCAAACATCTCTTGTTTCTCGTGTTAGATTATATCTCGCACCCGAAGGTGTTTCATTCAAGAAACCAAGCGTTTTAAAAATCACAAATGCAGTGTTAGAAACAGGTGCAAATTGGGAAGTCGTTAATGATGGCAACGGACACGCAGTCGAAGCCAAAAACATTCCATTCTGCGCTATTGACTACACACTCTAGTCTTTAGACTAAAAAATTAAGTAGGGAGGATAGACTATGACACTCGAACAAAAGGTTGAATATATGAAAACTATGATGGGCGATACATCTCTTGAAGATGAAACTGCCATAGTCTATCTCAACCTTGCTAAAAGCAAAATCTTAACTCATCGCTTTCCTTACGGAACTGACCTAAAGGAAGTAGAAGAACAATATGAATATCAACAAATTGAACTCGCTATCGTTTTATTCAATCAAAGAGGTGTTGAGGGCGAAAGTTCCCACAATGAGAATGGTGTAAATCGTTCTTATAAAAGTGAAGCAAAGATACTCGCCTCAATTCCTAAATTCGCAGGTTTACCATTATGAGAAATCAAATGATAAATGAAACTAAACACTATGTCCTCAACTATAAAGGCGAGGAAAAAGTCGTAGATGAGCATGGCAATTACACAGGCGAAATTACTATCGCTTATACCAAACCAATTATGTTTATGGGGCATATATCAAGTGCTAGAGGTAGTAGTCAAGTCGAGATGTTTGGAACTGACATCAAATACGATAAGACATTAGTGTTAAGCAAGGCGAAATTCAACGAATTGAAGATTACCGAACATAGTGTGTTCTTCGTTGATACCAAACCAACTTATGATGGCACAAACCCTCTATACAATTATCGTGTAGAGAAGATTGCCGAAACAATTAATGAGGTTGCTATCGCTCTTACTAAAGAGAGGTAATTGATATGAAACTTGACTTTAATAAACAAATACTCAAAGTCATAAGTAATATCGAGAAAAAGATAGATAGTCAAACGCAAGAAGCATTAAAGCGAGTTGTTGAGTATGCAACCAACCAAGCACAACTTGGTTATGATAAGTTCTACTATGAAGTTCCTGCCGATGACCCATTTGTGTTTGTTAAACATACACCGATAAGTCAAGGTAGCAAAAAAACTCTATGGTCTAGCACAATTAGTGCCACAGGCAATCAAGTTCTATTCATTGAATTTGGCGCAGGTAAATATTACTACACTGAAATGGAAACTAGACTTTACGAAAATATATTAGGCAACCCAAGACCTAGCAGTGTGCTAGATATAGGCGAATACGGACATCATAGAGGTAAAGATGAACTATGGTTTTATAAGAGCCAAACGGGTCGAGAAAGCGAAAATGCTCATTTAGTTAAATATAACAGGAATGGCGAGCCGATAATGATAACTCATGGTAATAGACCTGCTAGAGCATTATATAGAGCAGTAGGTATGGCTTGCCGAAGATTAGCAGGAGGTAAACTTAAATGATTGATATATGCAACGAATTATACACATTGTTAGTCAATGCTCTTGCTAGTTATGACACCAACATTAAAACTTCAAGTGTATATACTAACACACCTAGTTCTTATCCATTTGTAAGTTTCGAGGAAATTGATAATAGTGAATACTTGCTCACGAAAGATTTATGTGGAAACGAAAATCACGCACAAGTAGATTATGAAATCAATATATGGACTAAAAGTCCAAACAAAAAAAGTAAGGGCGATAAAATCTTACAAGTTGTCGATACCCTTATGAAAAGATACAACTTTGATAGAATGACAAAAAACAACTTTCAAAGTAGTGATGAAACAACCTATCGTATCGTTATTAGATATAGTGGCATTGTTTCAAAAGAACACAAAGTTTATTAGGAGGAAATCTTATGGCTTTATTAGCGAACAAAACTGCATTAGTTTATAGCGATACTGCGTATGCAAGTATGGCTCAAATCGTTGTTGGAACTTCCCCAAGCGAAGAAACACTTTGCATTAACGAATATCCTGATTTAGGCAACGAACAAGCCGACCAAGTTGAAATCACAACTTTATGTGATGATACACACAAATTTATGGACGGACTTAAAAATTTGCCCGAAGAATTAGGTTTCCCTTGCAACTACTCTAAAGCATTATATCAAGAAATGATTAAATCTTCTTATGCTAGTGAGGGCTATTGGGGTGTCTATTTTGGCGATACAAGTGGCACTGATGGCAAAATTCAGTTCAAAGGCAAAATCACTCGTGTTGTCATTAATGGCGCAGGTAATGGCGAAGCAAGAACAATGACAATCTACATTAAACCATTAAGCGATTTTGCTTTAGGTGCTTAATAAAAAAACTAATAACGATATGATTGGAGGTTTCTAGAAGTGGCTAGAACACAAATTAAATTATCTTTCTACGATAAAGATTACATTCTTGAATACAATAGAGCGAGCGTGCGTGATGTGTTAAAAATCAAAAGCGATGATACCATCGACAATGTTGTTGCTCTAGTAAAAGCAGGTCTTAAAATGCACCACGCTGACAATATGCCAAGCGATGAAGAAGTCTTTGGTTGGGTATTGGCGATTGGCGATGATACAAAAGCATTTGCTGAAACATTACAACAAATGGTGCAAGAAGTCCTAGATACATTCGAGAGTGATAGAAAAAACTTGAAGTGGGGGAAAATCGAGGCGTAAGTCAATCGACTATTACCCCTCTCGAATACCTAGACCAATTATGTGAGTATGCCTTATCAATAGGTATGTCTTATAACGATTATTGGTATGGGGAAGCCCAAATGCTACTTCGCTATCACAATGCCGAAAAATTAAGGCAAAGGAAAAGGAATAACGAATTATGGCTACAAGGTTTATATGTCTATATGGCAGTAGGAAACCTAGTTCCTGTTCTAAACCCCTTTAGCAAAGAGCATAGGGCTAAATCTTATCTCAAAGACCCTATCCCTCTTACCGAAGAAGATAGGAAAGAGAAAGAAGAAAAAGACTATCAAAGATTTAAACAACAAATGTTTGATTTAGTCAAAACGAATAAAGTTTAGGAGGTTGTTAGAGTATGGCTAGCGCAAGTTATGATGTATTAACGATAAAAATTAATGCTGATAGTAAAGAAGCAAATAAGTCTATCAAAGGTCTTTCTAACAACCTCAACAAATTGAATGAAACTGCCAAAAATCTCAACACTCGTAGAATTGGCGAAGTCAAAGGGCTTTTATTAAATATTGCAAAAATAGATTTTTCTAATGTTTCTAAAGGTTTGCAGGATATAGTAAGTGCCTTTAAATATTTTCAAAGCAAAACTGCTCAAAAAATAAGTCCTATTTTCAACCCCAAAGAATTAGATAAACAATTATCTAGTTATACCAACATTATTGATAATGTGGACTTTTCGATAGGTGGAAATGAAACTGCTGATAGTGAACTAGAAGAAAAAGTCTTAACCCCTCTTGAAAAGATAAATCAAGAGTTTGAGAAAATGGGGCTTAATGGCAAACAAGTCGAAGCAATCTTTAAGTCTATCAACCACGAAACCGATAGATTTAGCGATGAGCAACTAAAAGCCATCGAAGATATTTTAGTCAAAGTCGGTGGTATGACAGGCAAACAAGCCAAAGAAGTCATATCAAGACTAAAGAAAGAAACAAAAGGCGCAGGACAAAGTGCCGATAGGGCAAATCGTTCTTTTGCCAAGATGTTTAAAAACATTTTGCGTTATCGTGTTGTTCGTAAACTTATTCAACAAGTTTATCAAGCATTTGCTGATGGCATTAGAAACATCGCTGAATTTGATGATGATACAAATAACGCTCTTACCGAGATTAAAGCAAGTCTAGGTTATATCGTTAATGCTTTAGGGTCAATGTTAGCACCTCTATTGCAAATGATTGCACCTCTAGTTTCGGCTATTGCTGATATGTTTGGCGATATTGCTAACACATTAGGCGAAGTCTTTGCCGAAGCAAACGGACAAACTCAATTTGCCGAAGCAACTAAAGATGTTGAAGCATATAGAAAGAGTTTAGAAAAAACCAAGAGTATTGGTATTGATGAATTGAATGTCTTTTCTAATGATAGTAAAGGCAGTTTCCAATATAAAGAAATTGATAGCAGTGTTGATAGTGCAAATGGTTTAAAAGGCGCATTAAGCGATATTGCAAATGTGGTTAAAGACCTAATTACAACCTTGAAACCTATAATTAAAGACATTTTAGAGCCAATTTTTGAGATTATAAACACCATTTTCGGTCTTATTAAACAATTAGCAGGTAATACTTTTGAGAAAGTTCATAGTTCTCTTGCCTCTTTTGGCGAAATGCTTGCCTCTATTTTAGATTTAGTAAGCACGATTATTAGCGATGTTGCCGAAGTCTTACAACCTGTTATCAATATCGTTAGCGTAGTCATTGATGTTATTAATAATATTCTAGGTAGCATTTTCAACCTCGTTAAACGAGTTGTTGAATTTGTTAAGCCACTTGTTCAAGCGATTAATTCGGTTTTAGTGCCTGTATTAAGAGTTGTCTTATCAATCGTAGAAGCAATCTTCTATTTCGTAGAAGCAATAGTTAATACAATCGTTGATATTCTCACATTTAATTGGGGTCATATTGGCGAAAATTGGGGCAACATGGTAAACAAAATGCAATCTATTAGTTTTGATGGCAAATCAAGACCTGCATACGCTAGTGGTGGTTTCCCCGAAGATGGTTTCTTCTACGCAAACCACAACGAATTAGTCGGTCAATTCTCTAATGGAAGAACTGCAGTAGCAAATAACGCTCAAATTACTGATGGCATTTATCAAGCAGTATTGCAAGCGATGAGAGAAAGTGGTGGCAGTGGCGTTGTCGTGAATTTAGATGGATATGAACTTGCTAGAGTTGTTTCTAAACGCCAAGATAACATGGGAATGGGTTTAGTTAGTTCAAGCGAAATTAAATATAGGTAGGTGGTAATATGTCATTTCAAGTTAGATTAGGAACTACAAGTGCAATCGCTACAAACGGAACAGGTAGCGAGGGTAGCACAATGATTACAATACCTATTTCTTCTACCTATAAGACCACATCATCAACATTAGTCGATAGTGCTAGGAATAGCAGTGGCGTTGTCGTTTCAAATGTTATTCGTGCAGGCATTAGAAAAATCGAAATGACCTTTAGAGTAATCACTATTGCCGATTATGCTAAATTAGGTAGTTTCTTTAATAATAACTTTATGTTCTACGCTTACTACTTCGACCAAGATACAAATAGTTGGCTCACAAAGCAATTCTATGTAGGCGATAGAGTAGCCGATAGTTTAGAAGAAAGAGCATGGGTTTCTAGCGTTAGAGGTGGTCTTATTGAGCCACAATTCATACAAAACTATAAATTATCTTTAATCGAGGTGTAGAGTATGTCATTAAAGGTATCAAATAGAACTACTTGGGAAAACCTTTTTAAGAATAGTGAAATCAAGAATTGCGATGTCATTTTAAAACCTATTGCAAGCGAGATTTTACCAACATTTAACAAAACCAATATAAAAAGCATTTCAACAACTTTAAGAAACAATTTTGTTCTTTTTGAATATCCAACTGAACAAACAAAGATTGAAATTCAAGATTGGTCTAATATTGATGATGATTGGCGAAATTACTTGTCAACCACAGGAAACATTTTAAAGATTTTCTATGTTGTTAATGGCGTGCAAACAATAGGTGCTAGAGTATGTGCTATTACAGGTGTTGAGGTCGATTACAGCGAATACAACGCCACATTAACTTGCACATCATATTTTGAAACTCTTAATTTCAAAAAAGGTGTGTTAAAAACAAATACTAATATGCCTAAAAACACACAAGCCATTCTTGAAAACTTTATCAAACCTTATAATAATCAATTCTTTGGCGAAAATAGTGAACTTCAAAAAGATAGTGGCTTAAATTATTTCAATATATTCTCTTTGACATCATTAAAAAACAATGCCGAATTATTAGAAAACATTTATGTTGGAACAGGTGGTAGTGGAAGATTTTACTACGATGGCACAAATGGAAATGCTAAATATGTGTTAGAACTGAAAGAATTTGATAGAAGTGCTACAAGTGTCAATTTAGATAGCATTAATGTTAGACAATACGCTAATATCACAAGAGGCGAAAAGCCATCATCTATTGTTGTTCAAGAGTTATCTTTTGGCGAAACCAGCGAATACACAATCGAGATGGTTGCCGAATATCCACAAGTTAGCACCTATCGTGTTCATCTCTCTTATCCATCAAATCAAACCAATTTACAAGATTTTTTGATTGAATTTCAAGGTGGTGGAACTAATACGCCAACATACACAAGCGATGGAACTCTCGGCTTTATTGTAAACAACGATATTACTTTAGAAACCGAAAACCACCAAACAATTCCACCATATTCAACAATTAAAATTACATATAAAGCAAACGAAGTTATTGAGCCAAGTGGCGATACAAACGAAAATGCAGTTAGCATTAAGAGTATGCTTACCCATTGGCTTACTGCGCCTGCTCAATCATCAAAGATTTTAAGTAATGCAACATCATATCTATCTAATACTGATATTTTAGATATGGAATGTAGAATAGACCCAACTTTAGAGCCATTAGATTTAGTCCGTATCGGCTCAAATTACATCTCTTTAGAAGAAGTCCAAATCAACTTTAATGGTGGTTTTAGTGGCAAATTAAAGGGAAGAATTATCGGTCAAATTTCAACAATCTCTTGGTTAGATTACGATGTTATCTTCTATATCAACCCTGCAAAATGCGATTTTGTCTTTAGGAATACATCTAATACTGCGAAAACATTTACTTTCGTTTGTGGCGATTGGCAAGAAGAAATCACAATCAATGCTAATTCAACAAAGACATTATCTTCAAATGATTACGAATGGATAGACACATTTATGTATCAATTATCAAGAAATCAATTTAGTAAAGATATTAATGCCTATGTGTTTGAAGATGGGCTTATTAAGGAAGAAGAAAATCTTGCTGATTATTATTACCCACCATTGATTTATAATTTTGATTTTGATGAAACGGGTTATGGCTTTAGTGTTAGAAACCCAAATAACTTTGATGTTGAATTGCACATATCGGGGTCAACACAAAACATCTATGTCTTAAATATTCCTGCTCGTAGCGTTTATCCATTGAACGACCAAACACACCCAAATATAGCAAACTATTTTAGTGCGAAACAACAAGGCGGTTTAGGCGATGATTTAGTTTGCTACTTTGAAGATGGCGATGGCAATACAAGTGGAACAACGATTATATTAGAGGAAGATTGGTAGTATGTTATTAGCGATTTATCAGTGTGGCTCAAAAGTGTTAGGGCTAAAAGGAAAAGATAGCGATTATCTTTACATCTATGAAACCAAACAAGAGTGTGATTTAGAGAAAAGATTAAATAAAAATCACTCGGTAGATATTCACTTCACTTATTTAGATAAATGTGATAGGACTTTTCTAGGTTGTTATGCCTATTCAAAACTCAAATTAGTCGAGGGAAAAGAGATAGATAAGATAAAATCTTATAACTTCCTAGAACATTGGTTAGAATGGCTAGAAATAGCCAAAAAACGAGTTTCTTCATTTGGTAGAGAGGACAAAAGATGGTATCACATTCTCGTTGGTATCTATTATCACGAAAATAACGCCATCAAACTCACTAAAGAACAAAAGGCAAATGTCAAAGAAGCCCACGATAATGGCATTAATGATGAATTATATAAATATATAATTGATTATTTCTCAAAAAAATGATAATTATTAAGTAGAGATAAATCGGTATCTTAAAAAACACAATAGGGTGTCATATATTGGCACTCTTTTATTTTATTTTCGAGGAAAGGAGGAAATGCCACAAATGGATATAACACAAGCAACAATCACATTAGGAAGCATAATCGCAGTTATCGGTTGTTTTATTGGTATCTTAAATTTCATCGCTAATAGGACAAAATCAAACAAAGGCGATGAAGCAAGATTAGTGCGTATGGAAACTATGCTTGTCAAGATTGATGAAAACACAAGCGACTTAAAACAAAAAGTCGATAGCCACGACAAATTACTTACCAAACACGAAAGTAAAATCAATGTGTTAGAAGAAAGACTTAAAGCCAAAGGTGGCAATAAATAATTATGCAAATCGAAGCAATCGTTAGTTTAGTCATATTAGGTGTTGTCGCTCTCGGTGGTGTTGCAACTATTATCGTTGCCATCGTTAGAGGCGATATGAAGAAATTTATCGTTGAGAAGATGGAAGAAGCCGAAAAACTTCACCTTGATGGTAAAAAGAAACTCGAATATGTCTTACAAGCAGTTAAGGAAAAATACAAGATTTTAGAAGTTATCCTTAATGTCAAAAAATTTATTGAGGAAATAATCTCAATCACGAAACAAATAAATGCTAAATAGGAGGAAAGACTATGGAAAAAATCTACACAGGAATTTGCCCTTTAAGAGTTGTAGTTGATGACATCACTGCAATTAGTGGTAGAACACTCGAAGATTTACAATGTGGCGATTTGGTTGTCAAAGAAACAATCGAAGATGGCAAAGCATTACATCACTGCTACATCGTATCTCATAGGCAAGCGACAGGTATGTGCTTGACCTACGCTGACGCTTCGTGTGTTGAAACTGTGTCTTATGACAAAGTAGATGGCGTTTGGACTTACAATTCAACCGACATTACACCCATTGGCGAATAACCATCATTAAGGGGGTGTAATGCCCCCTCTTTAAAAAGAAAGGAATTGAGTTATGTTAGTTATTAATTATAACGGAAACAAACCAACAACTGATTACTTCAAATATAGTGTTCAAGGCAATAACAATGCTGATGTTGTTAGGTTTTGTTTATCGAAGCAACAAGGCACTCTTGATTTAACTAACTACAAAGTCTATGTTCAAGCGAAGTGCGAAGAAGATGACTTTATTGACAAAGTAGAAATCACTGATGATGTGAGCATTGTTGCAAATCAATTAAATGCTAATTGGGTTATGCTCAAAAAGCATACAATCAATAGACAACTTTTAGTTAGTCTATCTTTTGAAAATGAAAACGAGGAAGTGGTATGGCAAACACAAATTGTCAAAATCACAATCGCTAATGGTATCAATGCCGATGAAGAAATCGCTAATACCTATCCTAGCGTTATTCAAGATTTAATTAAGAATAAAGTTTATGACATTAGCGATGATTACTCTATTAAACCTATTAGTGAAGTCTATGCTAAAGTTGGTAAAACGCCATTCTATATTTATGATGATTTCTTTAGATTAGAAAAACAAGAAAACAAATATTTAGTCTTAATTGTTGGCAAGAGTGGATATGGCGAACATCTTGTTGATGGCGAAACAACCATTGAAAGCATTTTTGATGGCGACCCATTCCAAGAAACCTTTGTTAAGAGTGGCGAAGATTTTAACGAAAAATTTGATGAAAGACTTACTGATAGAGGTTTTGACTATACAATAGGCAATTTTAGAATTGAGAAAGTTGCCGATGATGAAATAGAAATACACTTCCCTAAAGGAATAATGATTAAAGAAATCGTATTTGATATTGGGGATAAAAGTTATGATTTAGTTTTCACTGCGTATAATGTATCGAATTTAAGAAGCAGTGGTGGAACTGCCGAACTCGGTATGGAAAGTTTGTTTGATGAAACATATACCGATGAGAGCCATAACTTTGTTGATATTGTATTTTCCTCACATTTTGACACTACACAGCCCGTTAAAGTTCGTTTCATTCAATATGAAAAGATATTAGGCATGGCTGAAATCTAGGAGGCAGTAAAGATGTTAGTTATATATTTTAAAGGAATTACCCCTCAACAAAGATTTTATTCAATCGGTGTTCAAGGAAATAATAAGTCAAATGTTATTCAGTTCGTTCTCGAAAAAGAACAAGCGAACATTGTTTTAGATGTCGATAATATCATTTTAAAAGTTAGAAATGAAGCAAAAGACTACATTGATAAAATTCCATTACCTTGCGTTGAAGAAGATGGAATTATTTACGCTACTTGGGAAATCGAAAGCAAATCTACTCAATATCGTAATCTTGAAGTTCAATTACAATTTGAAAGAGAACAAAACGATGACAATAATGTCATTTGGCAAACTCAAATTGTCGGTCTTGAATTAAATGATACCATCAACGCTGATAAAGAAATCGAAAGACTTTATCCTAGTGAATTAAAACGATTAGAAGATGAAATCGAAAGAGTTGATGATAAAGTCGATACCAAAGTCGATAAGGTAGAGGGAATGGGTTTATCTCATAACGATTATACCGATAACGACAAAGCAAAAGTTGATAGTTTAGAAGAAGAACTAGCCAAGAAAATTGACAAAACATCTATCGAAGATAATCTTAATAGTAATGACCCCACAAAGGTTTTAAGTGCTAATCAAGGTAGAATTTTAAAGTTATTATCAACCGATTATGTTGAGTTAAGTGGTTTTGGTGGAACTTTAACCGATGAACAATTTGAAATCTTATCAAAACCTAGTGCAGTGGCGTTGCTTGAAAACATTATTTACGCATACGAAAAAACACAAAGTGGTTTCATCATTTTAAGACAAGCATTTGATTTAGATACTTATAGTCATGGCGATGGCAGTTATTCTTTAATGAGTGCTAGAAACTACATTCGTATCAATATCACATCAAAGTCTTGGGGCTTTGTGATTGACACCAAAGACTACCCACGCACTTATACCAAAGAACAAGTTGATACTCTCTTTTCAAGCACATTGAGATATAGAGGAACATTAAGCGTAGCCGAAATCAATGCTTTAGATGTTTCAACCATCAAGATTGGCGACTTCTACAATGTCAGTGATGGTGGTGTTCTCATTGTTGGGAATATTGAAGTCATGGCAGGCGATAATGTCGCTTGGACAGGAAACTCATGGGATAAACTCACAATGGACTTAACCATTTACGATGACAAGTTTATCAGTGCAGGTTTCTTTGAAGTTCAAAACTATGATGAAGATACAGGAAACATAACATTTGTTTACGCAAGTGATTTATATGATATGTCATATAGCGAAGATACAGGTGTCTTAACAATAGAGGCACAATAGGAGGTTAAAATTATGACAATTATTGTAAAAAAAGATAGTGTAATTTATCGAGCCGATGAGGGCAAAAAACTCTTATATAAAGGAAGTCTATTTAGTGAAATAGTCTTAC
>JAZLDP010000129.1:0-1927 GCA_045614835.1 Clostridia bacterium
GTACTTCCTTTAAGCTTTAGAGAACTTAAAACCATTACTTGAGACTTAAGCAAGAAGAGTTGGTGGTAGTAACTACCAAGTACCTATCGAAATCAGCCCTGTTAGACAACAAACTCTAGCAATCAGATGGTTGGTTACTTACGCAAGAAAGAGAAACGAAAAGAGTATGGAAGAGAAACTTGCTAACGAAATTATCGATGCTTACAATAGCACTGGTGGCGCTTACAAGAAGAAAGATGATACTCATAAGATGGCAGAAAGTAACAAAGCTTTCGCACATTACAGATGGTAATTTAAGGAGAAATATAATTTATGTCAAGAACAACTCCCTTAGAGCGTCTTAGAAATGTGGGTATTATGGCTCACATTGATGCTGGTAAGACAACAACAACCGAAAGAATATTGTTCTTCACAGGTAAAACTCACAAATTAGGTGAGGTTCACGAAGGTGAAGCTACAATGGACTGGATGGCTCAAGAGCAAGAAAGAGGTATTACTATTACTAGTGCTGCTACTACTTGTTCATGGAAAGACCATCAAATCAACATTATCGACACTCCAGGACACGTTGACTTTACTGTAGAAGTTAACAGAAGTTTGAAAGTTCTAGACGGTGCTGTTGCAGTATTTAGTGCAAGAGCAGGTGTTGAGGCTCAAAGTGAAACAAACTGGAGACTTGCTGATAAATATAATGTTCCAAGAATGGCTTATGTTAACAAAATGGACATCAACGATGCTAACTTCGAAAGAGTAGTTGAGAGTATGAAAAAGAGACTTAACTCTAACGCTGTACCTCTTCAATTACCAATTGGCGAAGCTGATGAATTCCAAGGAATTATCGACTTAGTAGAAATGAACGCAACTCTTTATCACGATGATAAGGGTCAAGACCTTGAAGTTGTAGATATTCCTGCTGAGTACAAAGACAAAGCTGAAATGTATAGACAACAACTTGTAGAAGTTGCTGCTGAACAAGATGACGAACTTATGGAAAAATACTTCGAAACTGGCGAACTATCTATTCCTGAAATTAAGAAGGGTATTAGACTTGGTACAATCGCTGGTAGAATTAATCCAGTAGTTTGTGGTACATCTTTCAAAAACAAAGGTATTCAAAAATTATTAGACGCTATTGTAGACTATATGCCAGCTCCAACTGACATTGAAGCTATCAAAGGTACTAAACCTAATTCTGATGTTGAAGAATTAAGACATAGTTCTGATACTGAACCATTTGCTGGTTTAGCATTCAAGATTATGACTGACCCTTATGTTGGTAGACTTACATTCTTCCGTATCTATTCTGGTGTACTTACTGCTGGTAGTTATGTATACAACAGTTCAAAAGATAAGAAAGAAAGAATTGGTAGACTTATAAGAATGCACGCTAACCACAGAGAAGAAATCACTGAGGCTTATGCTGGTGAAATTATTGCGGTTATCGGTCTTAAAGATACTACTACTGGTGATACTCTATGTGCAGAGAACAAACCAGTTATCCTAGAAAGTATGGATTTCCCAGAGCCAGTTATTAATGTTGCTATTGAACCAAAGACTAAACAAGACCAAGAGAAAATGGTTATAGCACTTGTAAAACTTGCTGAAGAAGACCCAACTTTCAAAACTTATACTGACCAAGAAACTGGTCAAACAATTATTGCTGGTATGGGTGAGCTTCACCTTGATATTATTGTTGACAGACTAAAGAGAGAATTCAAAGTAGACTGTAATGTAGGTGCTCCACAAGTTGCTTACAGAGAAACATTTAAGAAAGAGGTTGAAGTTGAAGGTAAGTATATTAAACAATCTGGTGGTCGTGGTCAATACGGACACTGTTGGGTTAAACTTACTCCATTACAACCAGGCGAAGGATACAAATTCGAAAACAAAATCGTTGGTGGTGCTATTCCTAAGGAATATATCCCAG
>JAZLDP010000130.1:0-1799 GCA_045614835.1 Clostridia bacterium
TTCTTCATCTTTGATAGTTTCATCAAGGATACTTGGGTATATAGAACGAACTTTATTACCTTCACCATCAGTAGCAATCGCTCCTGTTGCATCAACTAGGTAAGGATATACCTTTAATACTTGCTTACCAGTATCTTTATCTACCTTTACTTCAGCATATTTGTAACCAAGTTCAAAATATGGAAACATTGTATCATCCATAAAGTAGACTGAATCTTCATCAAACCACTTACCTTCAATAGAATAAGTTTTATCACCATTTTCTATTTTGGGAACTGCTACTGAATATGTAATATCTTTTTGAGTTGAATTTTCTGGATAGTATGTAATAAGTCCACCAATATCATCTAGGCAAATCTCATAACTATCAGACACTGCTTGAAGTTTATTTGCATTGATATCAAAACTATCTAACTTTAAATCAACCTCGTATTTTAGGTCTGTTGACTTATTACCCTCATAAGTAATAATGCTCAAAGTAAACTTACCTGTGGCATCATAAGAAACGACTTGAGAAGTTACTTTAGTTAGACCATCACCAAGATATGTTAGTTGAGGCTCATTAATATATCCCTCCCAACCACTGATTTTAACCTTAGGGTCTGCATCACCATAATTCTCAACCTTAACAGTAAAATCTATAGTAGGATAGGTATAACTAATTTGTCCCGAGCCCTGCACCTCTCTTTCAATTAGCAGTTGCTGTACAGAACCTGTTTCAACACCCACAACAGAAACTTTCATATCTGCGTAAGGGTCTTCTTTACAACCAGCAAAACTAAATAATGACACAATTAATAAACATATCACTAAAGCAAGTCTTTTTCTCATTTTCCATTTCTCCATTAGTTTCTTAAAATTAAAGACACCTAAAAAGTTTAAATTTTGTTCACTTAGTTATAGTATCTTACAAATTTTTTAAAATATAAAAAGTATTATTATATATATAAACAAATATAGTTTAAATATTTTATAATATTTTGTCAAACAAATAACCCCACTATCGCAAACATTTTAACTTAAATAGTATTATTTTTTCTCTTGCAAACAGGACTGTTTTATGATAGCATAATAAGAGTTGAAAAGTTAGAAACATTGTTTAAGAAAATCTCAATTGTTTTCAAACTATGCAAACCTGCAAAAAACAACTAAATATAGAGATAAATTACAAAAGGTAAATTATATGCAAAGAGTACTTAGCACCCTAAGAAGAGCGTGTGATGAATACAAATTAATCGAAGATGGCGACAGAATTGCTGTTGGTATTTCTGGAGGCAAAGACAGCCTAGTTTTACTAAAGGCACTGGCTATTTATTCCAAGTTCTCACCACAAAAATTTGAGCTCGTAGGAATAACTATTGATATGTTCGCTGGTAAGTCAGATTTCAGCGAAATAAAGGCACTTTGTGAAGAACTAGGAGTCGAATACCACATTGTCAACTCAGACATATACCAAATCGTATTTGAAGAAAGAAAAGAAACCAATCCTTGTAGCCTTTGCGCTAAGTTAAGAAGAGGAATGCTGAACACCACTGCCCTATCTTTTAACTGCAACAAACTAGCCCTAGGACACTCTTCTGATGACCTAATACACACCTTTTTATTGAGCCTTATGTACGAAGGAAGATTGAGCACTTTCCTACCTAAACTATATATGGACAGAACCGGAATGACCGTTATTAGACCTTTAATACTAACAGATGAAAGAGACATTATCTCTGTTGCAAAGAGCCTACCAGTACACAAATCCGAGTGTCCTGTAGACAAACAAACCAAACGAGAATATATGAAAGACCTAA